>JAHEGP010000222.1 GCA_024645065.1 Cellvibrionales bacterium
GATCAGCGCGCGCTCGAACAATGAACAAACCCTGTATTTTGACTCGATGCGGGAGATCCGCGGTGGCGCAAAGCTCATCGGAGCGAACTTTCGCGCCAATCTCATGGAGTCCTTCAACAAGCTGCTGGCGCGCCAGCAAGAAACTCCTGCCCCGGAAATCCTGAACCGGGATAACTTCAGCCTGGTTGAATCTGATGAAGTCGAGCAGGACGTCGCCCTGTCGTCAATGGTTACCAAGTCGCGCGCACACAACCAGGAGGCGCTCTACCATCTCAAGTGCCGCCTGGAAAAACTGCTACCCGGCCGGGATATAGACGATCAGAGTAATCCCCTGGGCCCGGAGGCGCTCTGCCATGCCTTCAAGCTGGCGACGGTACAACTTGAGCTTCAGATCAAAGCGCGCCTCGTGCTGCTCAAGGCCTTCGATCGCGAGGTTATGGCCAGTTTGCCCGCTACCTACCAGGGCGTGAATGATCTGCTGATCAAAAACGGCGTACTACCCGAAATCAGAAGCACCATCAAAAAGCAGGCCTCAGAGCCTCTACCCAGGCAAACCCGCCGGGCAGAACCCGCCAATCGTGAACCTGAGCAAGCGGGGCCGGAAAGCCAGCCCGGGTACGATGACGACAATGCCGCAGGGCACGCCAGCTCAGGGTACGCTAACTACAGCCTGCCGGACTTCAGTTTGCTGCTCAACGGCCTGCGACGCAGGAACATTCGTCCCCAGGGCTTCATTCCTCGTTACAGCGCTCGTTCGGGGCCGGTAGTCAGCCAGGATGAACTGGTGCGCTTGCTGGCAGAACTGCAGGCCTCGATCAGTTACGAGGAGATTTTACACCAGCAGACACTGGATATTCGCAGCGCGATAGAAAACATCATGGCGTCCATGGACGCCTCGGGCACGCCGGATCATGCGCTGGAAACACCCGATGAAGATGTCATCAACCTGGTGGCCATGTTTTTTGACTTCGCGCTCAGCGACCCCACTATGCCAATGTCTTTCCAGGCATTGATCGCCAAACTCCAGCTTCCGATACTGAAGCTGGCGTTGCGAGACGCCGATTTTTTCAACATCCAACGTCACCCTGCCAGGATGCTCATCAATGAAATTGCAAGGCTTGGTGTGGGCTTCGATGATACCCATCCCGACCATAAAGATGCCATTGTTGCGACTATTGAGGAAATCATACAAACCGTTCACGACCAGCCCCATGCGGACCGTGCACTCTTCGAGTCAATGCGGGTAAAGCTCCAGGAAGTCGCCAGTAAACAGCATCAAAAAGCCCAGCGAATCGAGAAGCGGGCAAAAGAAATGGCTTCCGGCCAGGCAAAGACCCAGGCCGCACGCTCAAAGGTACAATTCGAGTTGCGCAAGCGCCTGAAGGACGCCCTGCTGCCGGAGCCGATTACCAAATTTCTGGTAAAAGAGTGGCAAAAGGTTATGCTGCTCACCTACCTTAAACATGGGGAAAACAGCGCGGAGTGGCTGGACACCTTGCAACTGATTGACGATCTGATCTGGAGCGTTCGCAACCACACGGATGAAAAGTCCAAAAACCGGCGGATCAAGCTGTTGCCGGCCCTGCGCTCTAAACTGCGCAAGGGTCTTGCCACGACCATTGCCAACGAGGCCGATATGGAGGCCATCATCACGGTCGTCGACCAGATTCACGACTCCCTGACGCGTGGGCGCGTTGATGATGTGCATTACGACCCACTCCCGCCGGAGCAGCGAGCAGCACTGACCGAGGCTGAGGAGCAAAAGAGCTGGAAGGAAATGTCTGCGGTTGAACGGCAGCAGGCAAAGCTGAAACGTATCACCTACGAATTTATTCGCAAGACAGAATCCCTTCAACCCGGGCAATGGCTGTTATTCACCGATGAAACTTCGGGGAAAGGCACACGCTGTAAACTCGCAGCGAAGCTGCAAGCGAACGATACCTACGTTTTCGTCAATCGCTTCGGTTTCAAGTCGCTGGAGAAGAAACGTAAGGACCTTGCCCTGGACCTGCAGAACAAGCGTGCTTATATTCTTGATAGCCGGCCGCTATTTGACCGGGCACTCGACAAGATCGCAGGCAACCTTAAGGCAATAGGTCCAGCCGCCAGCTGAGTCTGGCGCAACAATCACCGGTTAATCTATGTTGGACTTCGGCGTTAATTTTCTCAATCCGTTCGCCGGTGCGATCGCTTTTTTGATTCTGTTCTGGCAATTGGCGTCGCCGCGATACCGGCAGCACTACCCTGCCACGCTGGCAATCGCCGCCCTGATCACATCGTTACGCATGGTGGCCGTGGTCGCCCAGACCCGCTACAACACCCCTCCCCTGGTGTTGTTCTGTTGCGATCTGCTGTTCTATACGTTTTGGTACTGGGCGATTTTCGGGATGGTCCATAAATTCACCGGGACCCATTTGCCCGGGTGGATGGCATTTTCGTGTGCGGGCCTCATCCTGGCGATTGCCCTGGTTGCGGTGTTCCAAAGCGCCACCCATCAAGCCACGACGGAAGTCTATGCCAGCGTGATGATCACCTGGTCCAACCTGCTACTGGCGGTGTTGGGCGTGGTGCTGCTGGAACAGTTGTATCGCAATCTGAGCGTCAAGGCACGCCACGCAATCAAGTTCTTCGCCCTCGGGCTGGGGGCGCTGTTCATCTATGAGCTATACCTGTTTTCGCAGATGCTGGTATTCCAGACAACCCCGTATGACAGTTGGAATGCCCGTGGCGCAATCTACAGTATAGCGGGTGTGTTTCTCATCATTACCCTGGCAAAAACCGACAGTGCTCCCCAGGTCAGCTTTTCCCGCAATATGGTTTTCTACACCACGGGCTTGCTGGGAGCCGGCATCTTGTTGTTCCTGATGTCAACGGTTGGCTACTACATCAAGGTTTACGGTGAAAACTGGGGCGCGGCATTCCAGCAGGTGCTGACCTTCACTGGCATCGTTGGCCTGGTCATCGTCAGCACGGTCCCGAGTTTGCGGGCGTCAGCGCTGGTTTTTATCAACAAACATTTTTTCAGTCACAAATACGACTATCGCGTGGAGTGGATGAAGCTGATAGACAATTTGTCGCGACCCTATGGTGACAACGATATGCAGCAACACGCCATCAGGGCAATGAGCACCGTTTTCAATAGTCCTGGCGGGGTATTGTGGTTGCGTCACGAAAACCGCTTTGAGGCGGAGGCGTCCTACCCCATGGACCTGCCCAAGGGCGTGACCGAGCCGGCAAATTCTGCCTTTATCTCCACAATGATTGATCGGGAATGGATATTTGAAGCCGGTGGTCACTACCCGGAAGACCAGCATATCCCGCCATGGGCGGAGCAGATCGATAATCTCTGGATTATTGTGCCACTGTTCAACGAGGAACACTTACTCGGATTCATCGGCCTGGTCAAAGGCACCGATACGGGGGACCTGACCTGGGAGGACCTCGACCTTTTTAAAGCCGTTGGCCGCCAGTTGGCCAGTTACCTGGCGCGCCACCAGGCCGCCGAATTACTGGCCCAATCCCGTCAGTTTGAGGCCTACAATAAATTGACTGCTTTCATCATGCACGATCTGAAAAATCTGATAGCGCAGCAGGCACTGGTCGTCGAAAATGCAGCCAAGCACAAAGAAAATCCGGCGTTTGTTGAAGATATGATCAACACCATTGAAAACTCAGTCGCCCGAATGAACAACCTGCTGAGTAAAATGCAACGCAAGGAACCTCTGCAGGCAAAATCCACCGACCTTGAGAAGGCGCTGATTGAAGTCATCAAGAAATGCGGGGATCTCAAGCCCGCGCCAACACTCCGACTCGAGGCCAGGGGCTTGAAAGCCAAGGCGGACCGTGACAATCTGGTCATGATACTGTCCCACCTGATTAAAAATGCCCAGGACGCCACAGCGGAGAGCGGTTTCATCGATGTGCGATTGGAGCAGCGCGAAGGCCTTGCCGTGATCGAAGTCGAAGACAACGGCGAAGGTATGAGTGCTGAGTTTGTCAAAGGCCGGCTTTTCAAGCCTTTTGATACGACCAAGTCCGGCAAGGGCATGGGGATAGGCGTATACCAGGCCCGGGAATACGTGCAAACTATAGGTGGCGACATTCAGGTGACTAGCGAACCCGGCATTGGCACAACGATTTGTCTCACCATTCCACTGGTCGCACCAAAGCAGGAAGCAGCATAGTTCATATGGCGAACACAAGCACTAGCGACGACAAACCCAAGTTGTTAATCGTAGAAGACGACATCGGCCTGCAGAGCCAATTGCGCTGGCATTTTGACCAGTATGATGTCGCCCTGGCAAAGGATCGTGACAGTGCCATAGCAGCCGTGAGGCGAGAGGAGCCCCGTGTGGTCTTGCAGGATCTCGGGCTACCGCCGGACGAGGAGGGAGTCGAAGAGGGCTTTGCCACCGTCCGGGAGATCCTCGAGCTAGCCCCCGCCACTAAAATAGTGGTTGTTACCGGGCATCATGAAACTGAAAATGCGATCCGCGCCATCGCAATGGGCGCCTACGATTTTTACGAAAAGCCGGTCAACACCGAAACGCTTGATTTGCTGGTCCAGCGCGCCTTTCGCATTTATGAACTCGAACAGCAGAATCGGCGGATGCAGTTGGAACAGAAATCCCCCCTTAAGGGAATTATTGCGTCAGATGGCGCCATGATCCGCATCTGCGCCACTCTTGAAAAAATCGCTCCTACCACCGTCAGCTGTCTATTGCTCGGAGACAGCGGAACCGGCAAAGAGGTGCTGGCGAAGGCAATCCATCGCCTGAGTCCCCGCTCGGAGAAACGCTTCGTTGCCATAAACTGTGCAGCTGTGCCGGAAAACCTGATGGAGAGCGAGTTGTTCGGTTACGAACGTGGTGCATTTACCGGCGCCACCAAGCGAACCATAGGCAAAATCGAATCGGCGGATGGCGGCACCCTATTGCTCGATGAAATTGGCGACATGCCGCTGCCTCTGCAGGCGAAATTACTGCGATTCCTGCAGGAACGCGAAATAGAACGACTCGGTGGCCGAGAGTTAATCCCGGTCGACGTCAGGGTTATCTGTGCAACCAACAAGCACCTAGAGAAGATGGTGGCAGAGGGTACTTTCCGGGAGGACTTGTTCTATCGTATCAGTGAAATTGTCATCAAC
>JAHEGP010000036.1 GCA_024645065.1 Cellvibrionales bacterium
TGTCCCGATTATTGACTCCATGCGTGGTTTTAATGCTGACATACATGACAATTAAAGCGTCTCACGATTGCTGGCCAGTGCCCCTGCGGCCACATCCCGTGTCTATTTCGGTCTACTAGCAGGGCTCAGATGACGTTCTTGGCCGTAGGAATGAACCATAACTCCGCGCCTTTGGCAGTGCGGGAGCAGGTGGCTATCGCCGGTGAGCAATTGGTGGATGCACTGGTTGATGCCCGTGCGGAGCGAGGAATCGCCGAGTTGGTGATACTGTCGACCTGTAACCGCACCGAGGTTTTTTGCCTGCTGGAGGAAGGGGCGGATCCCGGGGCGCCGCTCGCGTGGCTGGGTCGCTACCATCACCTGCAGGTTCCGGAACTGGCGAGCTACTGCTATGTCCATCGCGACCAGGATGCTGTGCGCCACCTGATCGAGGTCGCCAGCGGCCTCGACTCCATGGTGCTGGGAGAACCGCAGATACTGGGACAAATGAAATCGTCCTTCAGTCTCGCCCAGGAGGCTGCTACCGTCGGACCAGTGCTGACGCGCCTGTTCCAGCATGGCTTTTCAGTGGCAAAGCGTGTGCGCACCGATACCGCCATCGGCGAGAACCCGGTGTCGGTGGCCTTCGCGGCGGTGAACATGTCGCGACACATCTTTACCGACTTGTCACGCGCTTGCGCTTTGCTGATCGGTGCCGGCGAAACCATAGAGCTGGTGGCGACCCACCTGGTTCAGCAGGGGGTAAAGAAAATCATAGTGGCCAATCGCACCCTAGGACGGGCGCGGGAGGTCGCGCAAAAGTTCGATGCGCAGGCGGTACTTCTGTCGGAAGTACCGGAACAGCTGGTGGCCGCTGATATCGTGATTACGTCCACCGGTAGCCAGCTGCCGATACTGGGTAAAGGTGCGGTTGAATCAGCCCTCAAGAGACGCAAGCACCGACCGGTTTTTATGGTTGACATCGCAGTGCCCAGGGATGTTGAGCCCGAGGTCGGTGAGCTCGCCGATGTCTACCTGTATACCGTGGACGATCTGCGCGGTATCGTGGAGGAGAACAAACTCAGCCGCCAGAGTGAGGCTCGCAAGGCCGATGGCATTATCGAGCAGGGAGTCGAAGACTACTTCAGTCATCGCCGCAGCCTGGATACGGTGGAGACGCTCAAGCACTACCGCCTGCAGGCGGAAAAAACCCGCGAAGCTGAGTTGGTTAAAGCTCTGCGCCAGCTGCAGCGCGGCGATAATCCGGAGCAGGTATTGCGGCAGTTTTCTCGCGGCTTGACCAACAAGCTGATTCACCAGCCCAGTGTAAGCTTGAAAAAAGCTGGCAGGGAAGGACGCCTGGAAGTGGTGAGTTGGGTGCGCGAACTGTTTGGCCTGGACCATAAGCAGGATAAAAACGAGGATCTATGAAAGCATCAATCAGCGCCAAGCTGGAGACCCTGGCGGAGCGCCATGAAGAACTCGCAGCCCTGTTAAGCGATCCCGAGATTATTTCGAAGCAGGATCAGTTTCGCGATTTGTCCCGGGAGTACGCCGAAATAGAGCCGGTGGTGAAGGTCTTCGGGGCCTACCGGCAAGCGCTTGGGGACATCGACGAGGCCAATGCCCTGCTACACGATGGCGATGCCGCAATGCGCGAGATGGCCGGGGAGGAGCTCGTCCTTGCCGAGCAATCGCGGGATTCCCTTGAACTGGAACTCCAACGTCTGATGCTGCCAAGGGACCCCCGGGACGGCGCCAATGTGTTCCTCGAAATTCGCGCCGGCACGGGCGGTGACGAGGCGGCAATTTTCGCCGGCGACCTCTACCGGATGTATAGCCGCTATGCTGAATTGCGTGGCTGGCGCAGTGAAATCATCAGTGAACGCCCGGGAGAGCACGGCGGTTATAAAGAGGTCGTGGTAAGGATCGTCGGCCCGGCGGTATATTCCCGGCTCAAGTTTGAATCCGGTGCACATCGTGTTCAGCGGGTGCCTGAAACCGAGTCACAGGGACGAATCCATACCTCGGCCTGCACCGTGGCGATACTCGCCGAAGTAGAGCAGATCGATGAAATTGATATCAACAAGAACGATCTTCGCATCGACACGTTCCGTGCCTCGGGTGCGGGCGGGCAACACGTTAACAAAACCGACTCGGCGATTCGGATTACTCATCTGCCGACCGGTGTGGTGGTGGAGTGCCAGGACGAGCGCTCGCAGCATAAAAACAGGGCGAGGGCGATGTCGCTGCTACAGGCGCGCCTGCTCGACAGTGCCCAGGCTGCGCAGAGTCAGGAGCGGGCCGATGAACGGCGCAGCCTGGTTGGCAGTGGTGATCGTTCGGAGCGGATTCGAACCTACAATTTTCCCCAGGGTCGCGTTACCGATCATCGCATAAACCTGACTCTGTACAAGCTCGATGAGGTCATGCAGGGTGGCCTCGACGATGTTATCCAGCCGCTTATCGAAGAGCACCAGATGGACCTGCTGATGGCGCTGGGCGACTGATGCAAGCGCTAAGCATCAGGGAGCTGTTGGCCGGCCACAGGGCGCTGCCCGGGGACAGCCCGAGATTGGACGCTGAATTATTGCTGGCCCATGCACTGGGCAAGCCTCGCGTTTACCTGCGGGCCTGGCCCGAGTACCAGCTCACCGATACCCAGCTGGTTCGATTCCGGCAGCTGCTGCAGCGGCGGATGCGGGGTGAGCCGATTGCCTATGTGCTGGGCATCCGGGAATTCTGGAGTCTCGATCTAAAGCTCAATGCCTTCACCTTGATTCCCCGGGCCGAAACCGAAACCCTGGTAGAGACCGCGTTGGCGCATTTTGATGAAACTGCAATTCGGGCACTGGATCTGGGTACCGGTAGCGGCGCGATTGCCCTGGCGTTGGCGAGTGAGCGGCCGGCGTGGCGGGTCGAAGCGGTTGATATTGTCCCGCAATGTATTTTTGCAG
The DNA here is from genome assembly GCA_024645065.1 of Cellvibrionales bacterium. Lineage (GTDB taxonomy): Bacteria > Pseudomonadota > Gammaproteobacteria > Pseudomonadales > JAHEGP01 > JAHEGP01. The sequence goes on from JAHEGP010000036.1 coordinate 2,937, forward strand.
CCAGCGCCAACGCCGACCGCCTGGGTTTGACAAACGTCCATGGTATCGTGGGCGACTGGTGTCACAGCCTGGCAGGCAACTATCGGTTAATCGTCAGTAACCCGCCGTATATCGACCCCGGGGATCGCCACCTCGAACAGGGTGATCTGCGGTTTGAGCCGCGCGCCGCGCTGGTGGCAGCCGAACATGGTATGGGCGCGATAAAGCAGATAGTGCCCCAGGCGGCTGCTCGTCTGGAGCCCGGCGGGTGGTTGATGATGGAGCATGGCTACGACCAGCGCAGGGCCTGTGGCGACCTGTTTTCCAGGGCGGGCTTTATCGATGTCAAATGTCTGCCGGACCTTGCAGGCAATGACCGGGTGACGATAGGGCGCCGGCCGGCGGAGCCCTCGTGAAGGATTTGAACGACGAGCAATTGTTGCGCTACAGCCGGCAGATCATGTTGCCGGGGTTTGATTTGGCCAGCCAGCGAGCCTTGCTGGGCGCGAGCATCATGGTTGTCGGGCTGGGCGGTCTCGGTTGTCCGGCGGCCATGTATTTGGCCAGCGCGGGTGTCGGCGAGTTGGTGCTGGTCGACCATGATCGGGTTGAACTGAGCAACCTGCAGCGTCAACTCGCCCATACCCAGGCCGCTATCGGTGAGACCAAGGTGGATTCTGCCGCGCGCACCCTGCGGGGGCTGAATCCGGATGTCGAGTTGCTCACTGTCGGCGAGCGCCTTGAGGGACAGCTCCTGGTCGACTGGGTGCAGCGCGTCGACCTGGTCGTCGATGCCAGCGACAATCTCGCGACTCGTCTCGCCCTGAATGCAGCCTGCCTGCGCCACCGGGTGCCGCTGGTGTCAGCGGCGGCGATTCGCAGCGAGGGTCAGATTACAGTGTTTGATGCCCGGCGCCCGGAATCCCCCTGTTACCGCTGCTTGTATCGCGACGATACCGAACCGGATTCCAGTTGCAGTGAGAGCGGGGTGATGGCGCCGTTGACCGGAATAATCGGCGCGATGCAGGCCTTGGAGGCAATTAAAATCTTGAGCGGTTATGGCGAACCACTCCTCGGGCGCCTGCTGTTGTTCGATGCCAAATCCATGGAATGGCAGGAACTGGCACTGCCCCGCAATCCGGATTGCCCGGAGTGCGCCCCCTGCCCCTGAGGGGCTACAGCGATGTTACCGGGTCGCTGCCAGCCGCTATTCTTGCCGCACTGACTCTGCCCAGGCGCCATAGTAGTGCCGCCGCCGCCAGGGTCAAACCGACTATCAGGCCGATCCACATACCACTGACACCGCGCGCTGCGAATCCCGCGCCACCATAGGTCAGCTGGTAGCCCAGGGGTACAGCCACACCCCAGTAGGCTATCAGGGTCAGCCAGAACGGGATGCGGGTGTCGCGGTAGCCACGCAGAGCGCCGAGTGAGCAGGCCTGCAGCGCATCGGAGAACTGGAACAATGCCGCCCACAGCAGCAAGCCACTGGCAATAAACTGTAATTCCTGGTTTTCGGTATACCAGGCAGCGATGGTTTCGCCGCCGAACACCAACACGAAAAATGCCATTACCGGTGCGATCAGACCCAGTCTTAGCGCTTGCGCGGCTGCAAAACGGGCCCGGCCTGGCTGGGCAGCCCCGAGATGGTGTCCAACCCGCACTGTGGTCGCGATACTGATACTGAAGGGCACCATGAAGAACAGTACCGAAATATTCATGGCAATATGATTCGCCGCTACGGTAATTGCCCCCAATGGTGCCAACAGCAAGGTGGTTGCTGAAAACAGCGCCGTTTCGGCAAAGCTGGTAAGGGCTATCGGTCCGCCAAGCGCCAGAAGTCGGCGCAGGCTGACAATCTGAGGCGGGCTCCAGTGATGGAAAAGTCGCAATCTGCCAAATCGAGGGTGCCGGTGAATCACCGCCGTCAAAACCACAGCCTGTAACAACAAAAGCAGGGCTGTGGCGGTGGCGCAGCCGGCACCGCCCTGGGGAGCGATGCCCTGGTAACCGTAGATAAACACTGCATTGAGAGGAACATTGAGTAACAGTGCGGCAAGGCTGGTCAACATGACCGGGCGGGTAAAGCCGTGGCTTTCCGCGATGCCGCGCATGCACAAATACCAGGCTAGTGCCGGCGCCGCCAGGGCGAGGGTATCCAGATAGCGGTCGGCGATGGCCTGGGTGGCAGCCGTGTTACCCAGCGATGTCAGCAGATAGTCGGCATGGTAGAGCAGCAGCAATGGCAGCGGGCATAGCAATAGCGCCATCCATAGGGCCTGTTGAGCGGTGCGGCGGGCGCGCAGGGGCTCGTTGGCGCCGATCGCGTGAGCCACCAGACTGGTATTGGCGATAAGCAGGCCGGCAAAAGCCACATAGATCGGTACCCACACACTGGCGCCAAGGGCAACGCCGGCGAGATCGACTGCGCTGAAGCGGCCAGCCATAACCGTATCGGTTACCGACATACCGACCTGGGCCAGTTGGCTGACCAGTATCGGCCAGGCGATTTGCAGCAACTGGTACTGTTCGTGAAGGCCCCTGGACCTGATATTTGGCATCGCTAGCGGGTGTTCGCAAATAGGTTGCAGCCATAGCAGCTCAGGCCGCAGTCGATAAAGTCACTGGGTACGGATCGGGCGCCCGGGTAACCGGGTAATGGCCTTGCCGGCCTTTTGCCGATGCCAATAAGCGGAGCGGGATAGACGTATTGTATGGTAGGGCAGCGCTACTTCCAAGCGCGCCGTTTTAGGGTTTTCTGCTTCCCAGGCAGCGGTTCAGCCAGTAATCGAGACTGACATAACGGCCGGCCCCAAGCCCGAACAGAGCCAGCAGCATCACGAAATATGTCACTGCGAACTCAATGCCATTGTTGAGTATGACAAGCGATCCGCGAGCGGTGAGCCAACTGTAATTCCCATGCTCCCTGAGAATGTCCCGGGCCACCTCCAGGCGCTCGGCCGACTCTTCAACGCGGGTATTGGCAAATGGTGCCGACGGGTCAGCGATAGCCTGCCAGCCATTAGCGCCATGGACGGTCAATGCGGCGACGGCCATGGTTATCAGCAGGGGTATTGTGATCCAACGCACCAAAATGCCAACGGCCAGAAAAATGGCTCCCAGGAGCTCGGTCCAGCCGGCCAGGAAAGCCATCAATGTCGGCAGCGGCAATCCGAGACCCCACTCCGGATTGCCAAACCATTCCACTGTGTTTTGGTAGGGCATGAAGGTGGAGCCATCAATTTTTTGGCTGCCGGCCATCCACAGCACCGGCACCAGGTAAAGTCGCAGTGCCAATGACGGCAGGCCGTCGAGATGTTTGCCGACGCGGCGCAGAAGTTGTTCCGCGGCGTAATAAAGGGTTAGCAATCTTTCCATGGCTGGTCTTCTGGCAGTTAGGCTGGGCTGGCGACTGTTTTAATTCGCTATCCGGGTCGTTGTCCCTTGCCCAGCCCACTGGAGCGGCACTGGAGGATAGGTAAAAGCTCAGACCAGCTATCTGCCAAAAAGTGCCGAGCCCGGCACTCGCACAATTATTGGGGGTCATTTCGCTGCGGATCGCCCAGCAGGCTATCGACAAATGCGCCGCTCACACAATCACAATCAAGCATTGCTGCAACTTTCAAGTGCTGTTCAGTGCTCACCTGGTCGACCCTTACCCTCAGTTCCAGGCTGTGGCAGAGCTTGACCAGGGTTTCCAGCATCTGCAGGTCTCGCTTTTGAGTTCCCATGGATTTTATCCACGGGATGGAAAACCCGACCTCATCGAACAGGCCGCCGCGCAGCAGACCGAAGGCTCTGGCCGAGTCACTGAAATTGTCCATCCCCAGGCTGAAGCCCAGTTGTCGGAGTTGAGAGAGCCGGGCACGACTGTGGTCGATGTCGGATAACAGGCCGGGCTCGTCAAAACTCAACAGTAGCTGTTCTGCGCGAGCACCGCTGGAGGCAATGAGGCTACTCGCGGATTCAATAAACCGTGGAGTCTGAAAATGCTCCAGCGTTACCCTGATATTGACAGGCCCCCCCCTGGCTTTTCCTACTGTCCGCCCAAAGCGGCAAGCATCCCTCAGTAACTGTTCGCTGAGGGTCTTTGCGATACCGGTTTGCGATGCCATCGTATACAGCTGGGCGGCGTTTCGATACGGGCGCGGAAGGTCTGGCCAGCACGGCAGCAGCCGCACCCCTGCCTGGGTGTGTCCGGCGATTGCCATTATCGGTTCTTCGACAAGGGTGAAGTTTCGCTTGCGTTGCGCCTCATGAAAACTCGTGACAAAGACCCGGGCTGACCCGTTTGACGGGGCCTCCCCTGCATGCCCTGGGGCATGGTAAATCTGGTAGTCGTCGCCACCTCGCTGCTGGGCAAGTTCAGCAGCTCGCTGGGCTAATTCCAGCAACTCCTCCAGAGTCCCTGCATGGCCCGGGTATACCGAAATCCCGATGCTGGCGCTGGTCAGCATCTCCCGTTCGTCAATAGTGATCGGCTGGTGCACCTGCTTTAACAGCTGGACAGCGATTGCGGTGGCAACTTCTTCGCTGTCGATGTTTTTCAGCAGCAGAACAAACTGCAGGTCATCCCACAGGGACATCATTGCCTGCCTTGGCACCGCTTCACCCATACGGGTCGCCAGTGCCTTGACGAACTGGTCGGAGCGTTGCCGACCATAGCGCTGTTGCAGGGCCGTCAGTTGGTCCAGCTTGATAAGCAGCACCGCATGTTTTGCCTTGCGGTCGAGTTTTGCATAATGCTCGTGGAGCAGTTCCAGTGCGGGCAGGCCGGTGAGCTTGTCGGACTGGCCTGCGGCCTTCAGGGGATCGTTTTCTCGCAGTGAAACCAGGGTGAGCGCCCGGTGGCCAACGATGTGGCGGCGACTGCTAAGCTCCAGATGTGGCTTGTCCTTATCTTCAGCCCGGGGAAGGTGGATCGGTTTACTGGCAGTCTCACGCAGCAGGCTGTCGCTGTCGCTGCCAGAGCCCAAAACCAGTGAAAGTGGCTTACCTACAATTTCGTTTCGATCCGGGCCGAGAATGCTTTCCGCCGCCTTGTTGCAATACAGTACCCGGCCGTGCTCGCAGATCAAAACGCCGTCGAAGCTTGCTTCGAGCAATCGCCACCATTCGGGTTGAACGGGGTGATCGCCAGCCCCTGCCGGTTGCAGGGTTAAGTTATCTTCGATGGCTGTCGTGTCATCCTTCAAGGTCGGCGACGGGTGTTTTCGAGAGCGGTATTGGCCTAGCGCAAACAGCAGTGTCAGACCCAATACCGCTGTGCCAGGCAAGCTGGAAGCGGCGATGGGGAGCTGTAAATGCCTACCCGGGTAAACGCCCGTTAGCGGGGCGATGCGCTCCGCCAGCTGCGGCCAGGTAATAACTCCATAAAGGAGGAGGCCGCTGATAAAAAACAGCATGTGCCGATCTCCCGCCAGCAACAGCGCAACAAAATATAGTGATAGCAGCAGGAGTGTAAGGCACTCCATAATCGCCAGACCATAGAACCCCAGGCCAAAGTCGAAGGCGGCGACCAGTAACAGCATTACAGTAGCGACAATCGCTATCCAGCGACTGGCGATGATTGCGCGTGGGCTGGTTCCCGGGGGCCATGCAATGCGACTGTATAGCAGCAGGGCGACGAGAAAGCTGGCCTGGCAGAATAGTGGGGCAAGTCGCAGCAAGCCGGAGCTCGAGTCGTTGACGGGTGCCAACAGCAACAGCCAGCCCTGCCGGGTTGCGGCGTAGAAAATGCCGGTGACAATCACCAGCCCCAGTAACAGCGTATTCGAAGCGGGCTCCGGGCGCCTGGGCAGTAGCAGCAAGAGCAAAACCAGCAGGCCTCCCAGGCTGGCGCCGGAGATGAACATGCGCTGGTGAGAGCTGCGCTGATGCGACCAGGAGTCGACCAAAGTGGCGTCAAAACCGGTTTGCCAGGGGCGGTTGAGCCTAAGATACAGTTCAGTGCTGGCATTGGCCGCCACGGTGATCGGAAAATCCATGGTCGTCAGGCGTCCCTGGCTGCCGTTCTCCCCAGTGGGGCTCAGGCCGAGGGTTTTGATGTAAGGGCCGCTGATGATATACAGCTGGGCATTGCGGGCCTGCGCGGCATCGAGTTCAAGCCAAAGAATTCTGGCGCTCGCTGAGGGATTCTCCAGTGCCAGCCGCAACCAGTAAGTTTGCAGGGGCGCCAGGGGCGGTTGGAACTGGCTTTGGGGCACAAACTGGTAGCGCTGTTTGCGTATTTGCCGGAGTTCAGCGCTGCCACTGGCGTCGACATAGACTGACCACATGCCATTGAGCGGCACGCGGAACTGGCTATCTGACGGTATCTCCAGTGCCAGCCCCAGGCCGCTGAACAACAGTAATGCCAATGCTGCCAGGCAGTGGCCGCTGCGGTAGTGGTTTGAATGACTGGTCCTTGTTGCGGTCATTGAGTTCCGTCGTGTGCAGTTCCGGGTGGCGACCCCGATGGAGTCCGCACGGTGGATGGGCGATTGCGCGCCGGGCCACCAGTATGGCTCTTCCCTGCGGGTGCACCAATGGCGACCTGCGGTGATATTACCATGTGATTCAGGCAGTGCTAGCATGCGCTCAATGACGAATTGGCTGACAAGTGGTAGACTCGCGGGCTGAATCCGGGCAGCTGTCCGGGGCAATTTAACAAGGTTCTGCAAATTTTATGCGCAAGTTTTTTGGTTTAGGCAAGAAAAAAGTGGAGGCGCCCGTGCAGGCTGCGGTAGCGCCAAAGGCGAGCAGGGCAGGTGGTCGCAGGCGCCAGGTGCACCCGCAAAAGGGCTGGGACGTCTCCAGTTTTGAGGTGGCCCCCAGGGAGGGTGAAACCCGCTTCCATGACCTTGGTCTGCGGGTCGAGTTGATGCGCGCCATAGCAGATCTTGGCTTTCAGTATTGCTCGCCGATTCAGGCACAGATCCTGCCTTATACCCTTGACGGTTTTGATGCGATTGGCAAGGCGCAGACCGGCACCGGGAAAACAGCGGCGTTTCTGATCACGGTGATTACCGATCTGCTCAACAACCCGATCGAGGAGTCCCGTTATGTGGGGGAGCCGCGCGCGTTAATTATCGCACCGACCCGGGAATTGGTGGTGCAGATCGGGGAGGATGCGCGCAATCTATGCAAGTACACCGACCTGCAAACCGCGGTACTCATAGGCGGCGTCGACTACAATCGCCAGTTGAAGAAGGTCGAAGACAAGGTGGTTGATATCGTTATTGCCACGCCGGGGCGACTGCTGGATTTCAGCCGCCGCGGTGACCTCCACCTCAACCTGGTCGAGGTAATGGTTATCGACGAGGCCGACCGTATGCTGGATATGGGGTTCATTCCCCAGGTCAAGCAGGTGATATCCCGCACACCACCCAAGAACAAGCGCCAGACATTGCTTTTTAGCGCCACTTTTAACCAGGATGTACTGAATCTCTGCGAGCAGTGGACGATCAACCCCACCATGGTGGAAATCGAGCCAGAGCGCGTGGCTACCGAATCGGTGGACCAGAAGGTATATCTGGTGAGTGCCAACGAGAAGTTCCCCTTGCTGCGCAACTTGCTGCGACAGGGTAATGTTGACTCCGCTATCGTATTCGCCAATCGCCGCGACACCACGCGACGAATCTTTGAAAAGCTGAAGCGCTCGGGAATAAGCTGCGGAATGCTGTCCGGGGAAGTTACACAGGCTTTGCGTAGCCGCACCCTCGAGGATTTTAAAAAGGGCAGTATCAGTGTGCTGGTGGCAACCGATGTCGCCGGCCGCGGTATTCACGTGGATAACGTCAGTCACGTTATCAATTATGACCTGCCGGAGGATCCTGAGGATTACGTTCATCGCATCGGGCGCACCGGACGGGCCGGAAAAACCGGTACTTCAATCACCTTCGCCGGTGAAATGGATTCTTTCCTGCTTCCCGACCTCGAGGCGCTGCTGGGGAACAAGCTGAGCTGCGAGCACCCCCCGGCCGAGTTGCTGCCGGTTCACTGAACAGCGCTGTAAAAGGCAGGTTTTCAGTAGCCACCTGCACGGTCCCTGACTGGTGGTGTGATTGAACTTTGGCCACCACAGCATTTTTTTCGCCGTGCAGAAAACCCTGGCTCAGCTTTCGGGCTGCAACCCGGCCTGGAGATCTTTAACCCAGTAAACTGTCGCACCGCACACTGCCGCCGGCATAATGACCAGATTGAGCAGTGGGATCATTGTGCCCAACATCACGGCGCCACCAAAACCCATGGAGGTGAGGCGCTGCAGGCGAGCGCCCTGCTTGACCCTGGAAAAGCTCATGGCGTGGTTGTCGATCGGGTAATCGAGGTATTGCAGGGCCATCATCCATGAGGCAAGCAGAAACCCCAGCGGTGCCGCAACGGCACTGACCCCAGGAACCAGCGATAGTAAGAAGACTCCAATCAACAGCGGCAAAAAGTACAGCAATTTGCGCAGTTCGCGGCCGATACTGCGCGGCACCAGCAACAGGATGGTTCTCCAGTTGTTCTCGGTCGCAAGCGGCGCGCCGGTGAGCATTTGCTCGGTTTTTTCAGCGAGGTAGCCGTTGAACGGGGCGGCGATGAGATTCGCGACAACACTGAATCCATACCCTAGCAGCAAAAGGGCGAACAGGAAAAAAATGGGCCACAGCAGCCAGGACAACCACTGAAGCCAGTCCGGCAACCACCCGGACACCAGGGCCCCAAGTGCTCCGACCTGTTGCGCCCCCCACCACAGTGCGCCGCCGAATAGGATCATGTTAATGGCCAGTGGTATCAGTACAAAGGGGCGGATCCCGGGTCGGGATAGCAATCGCAGCCCCTCGAGCAGGTAATCTGCACCTTGGATCACATTGCCGTTCAATGAATTCAAACTCCTGCCGGGAAAGCCGGTGGTCGCGCATAGCGCTGCGGGCCCACCTGAAAATTTGCGGTTTGCCTTGACTCAGGCTGCTCCCGCAGTTTTGAGAGTAACAGCGAACTCCTCACCGAGGCGGTGGCTTGAAACGATATCCAGCAAGCTCTCCCCATGATTATTGCGGGCGTTGATATCGCGACCTGCGGCAACGAACATGTCAATAAAGGCGGCAAAGTCATCTGCTCGCATCTGCTGGTAAGCGCGCAGCAGCGTATGAAAGTCGGGGTCTATTCCCGCTGGGGGCTCGATCTCGAGAAATCCACGAATACGCTCCTCGGTCCACACTTCATCGAGTACTTTTGCCTTGTCTTTCTTCAGGGTCATGCTTTGGTCCTCGGTAGCGTGGCCAAATCAGTTGTCGAGTTTGCGGCGCAGGATCTGGTTGACCATTGCCGGATTCGCCTGGCCTTTGGACGCTTGCATAATGGGCCCCATGAATCCTCCGAGCAGCTTTTTGCGCTTTTTGTCATCTGCATTCCGATATTGCTCAACCTGCACCGCTTTGGCTGCCAGGATCTCGTCTACCAGTTGCTCCAGCGCGCCGCTATCGGAAACCTGGCGCAGGCCTTTCTGCTCGATGATTTCATCAACCTCGCCCTGCTGTAACCACAGCGCGGGGAAAACGTCCTGCTTGGCGATCTTGCCGGAGATGGTGTTGTCCGCAATGCGATTGATCAGTTGTCCCAGGCGGTGGGGTGTTATAGGGCAGGCCGCGATCTCCAGCCCGTTTTTGTTCAGGGCTCCCGCCAGGTCCGCCATAATCCAGTTTGCGCTGAGCCGGGGGTCGTTGCAGCTCTTGACGGTCGCTTCGAAGTAGTCGGCCAGCGCCTTGTCAGCGGCCAACAGACCGGCATCACTCCTGCTGAGCTGGTAGCTGCCTATGAAGCGTGCCTGACGCGCATCCGGCAATTCCGGCATCTGACCCACGATGTCGTCGATCATGGCCTGCTCGACGCGCACAGGTAACAGGTCCGGACAGGGGAAGTAGCGGTAGTCATTGGCCTCTTCCTTGCTGCGCATGGCGCGGGACTCTCCCGTATCACCGTTATACAGCCGGGTTTCCTGAGCCACGGTGCCGCCTTCCTCCAATAGTTCGATCTGGCGCTGGACCTCTTTGTGAATCGCATCCTCCATGAACTTGAACGAGTTGAGGTTCTTGGTTTCTGTGCGCGTGCCGAGGGTCTCCGATCCGCTGGGTCGCACCGAAATGTTCACGTCGAACCGCATCGATCCGTGGGCCATGACACCGTCACAGATGCCCAGCGAGGTGACAATGCTGTGCATTTTCCGGGCGAAGGCAATGGCCTCGGCAGCGCTGCGCATGTCGGGTTCCGTGACGATTTCGATCAAGGGTGTTCCAGCGCGATTGAGGTCGATACCGGTCATACCATGAAAGTCCGCATGCAGCGATTTGCCCGCGTCTTCCTCCAGGTGGGCATGGTGGATGCGAACTGTCTTGCTGCTGCCATCCGGTAGCAGGATGTCGACCCTGCCGCAACCGACTATGGGTTGTTCAAGCTGGCTGGTCTGGTAGCCTTTGGGTAGATCCGGGTAGAAATAATTCTTGCGCTCGAATACCGAGTTGCGGTTGATCTCGCTGTTTACCGCGAGTCCGAACATGATGGCATAGCGAACCGCCTGCTCATTGAGGACCGGCAAGGTACCAGGCATCGCCAGGTCGACAGCGCAGGCCTGGGTGTTTGGCTCGGCGCCAAAGCTGCAGGGGGCTCCTGAAAATATCTTGGAGCGGGTCGCGAGCTGGACGTGAATCTCGAGGCCGATTACCGTTTCCCACTGCATGCTCAAACCTCCTCAGTCAGGGTCGCCGGACCTTGTTGGTGCCAGTCGGTGGTCTGTTGGAAGCGGTGCGCGACGTTTAACAGGCGAGCTTCGTCGAAGTAATTGCCGATTATTTGCAGACCCACCGGAAGATCGTTGGATAGCCCGGCGGGAATCGAGATGCCGGGCAGGCCCGCCAGATTGGTGGCGATGGTGTAGATATCCTCAAGGTACATTTGCACCGGGTCGGCGCTTTTGGCGCCCATCGCAAACGCGGTACCCGGCGCGGTTGGTCCGGCTATAACGTCGACTTGCCCGAAAGCGGTGAGAAAATCATTCTTGATCAGGCGCCGAATCTTTTGTGCCTGGCGGTAGTAGGCATCGTAATAGCCCGCGGATAACACGTAGGCACCCACCAATATTCGCCGCTTCACTTCGTCGCCAAAGCCCTCGGCCCTGCTGCGGCAGTACATGTCATTCAGGTCGACCGGCGTTTCACAGCGATGGCCGTAGCGAACGCCATCAAAGCGGGACAGGTTTGCACTCGCCTCGGCGGGGGCAATAACATAATAGGCGGGTACTGAGAGGCTCGAGTGGGGAAGGTCGATGTCGACCAGCACCGCACCCAGACGTTGAAGTTCGATCAGCGCCCGCTGAATGATGTCGGCGATCGCGGGGTCGAGGCCCTGCTGGAAGTACTGTCTCGGGAGGCCGATCCGTAGCCCGTCGATATCCTGTCCAAGTCCGGCGCTGTAATCGGGCACCGCAACTTCGCTGGACGTTGAGTCGCGCGGGTCATGGCCGGCCATCGCCTGCAGCAGCAGGGCGGCGTCCTCGGCGCTGCGAGCCATGGGGCCGGCCTGATCGAGGCTTGAGGCAAAGGCTATCATGCCATAGCGACTGACCCTGCCATAGGTGGGTTTCAGGCCCGTGATTCCGCACAGTGATGCCGGCTGGCGGATGCTGCCGCCGGTATCGGTTCCTGTAGCGGCAGCGCATAATTGCGCCGCAACTGCTGCCGCGCTGCCGCCCGACGAGCCGCCGGGTACGCGTCCGGTATCCCAGGGGTTGTGGACAGCGCCGTAAAAACTGGTCTCGTTCGACGAGCCCATGGCAAATTCATCCATGTTGGTTTTGCCCAGGCTGACACAGCCGGCCGCAGCCATGTTTTCGACCACCGTGGCACTGTAGGGAGGGATAAAGTTGTCCAGCATGCGGCTACCGCAACTGGTGCGGGTCCCCTGCGTGCAGAAGATATCCTTGTGAGCAATGGGAACCCCGCACAATGGGGGAGCATCACCCTGCTTGCGACGCTGGTCCGCTGCCTGCGCCTGTCGCATCGCCTGCTCAGCAGTGACGGTAATAAAGCTGGTATAGTTCGGATCGAGTTTGGCAATGCGATCGAGGTAGTGGCGGGTGATTTCCATTGAGGAGAAATCACCCTTGCCGAGCCCCTCGACGATGCGGGCAATAGTCAGTCTATGCATGATGTTCGGTAGTTTCCCGGGATTAGTCGATAACTTTGGGCACCAGGTAAAGTCCGTTTTCGGTGGCCGGGGCGATGGCCTGGAAAGCCTCGCGCTGATTGGGTTCGGTAACCTGATCCGGGCGCAGCGGCTGGATCGCGTCCAGCGGGTTGGCCATCGGTTCGACGGCACTGGTGTCCAGCGCCTGCATTTGGTCGATCATGTCAAGGATATCCGAGATCTTGTGAGCGACATCTTCAATGATGGAATTATCGACGTTTATCCGTGCCAGGGTCGCGAGTTTGCGAATATCGTTGTCGTCAAGGTTCATCGTGGCCTTTGATCCGGTTTGGGCGCCCCTCGCGAGGCACGAAAAATGGGTAAACTGCTCCCCGTTTGCCCGGGCTGATACATCGGTACAGCAGGGATACCTTTGATCGTCAGGGAGAAAAGACGAAAGCGCAGTGACTGAAGGTAGAGCGCGCAGCTCCCGGCTTATCCGGGACTGGCGTTGCGTGGCACCCTCGGCCGGCTGCTTCCTGGCCAACTGTAGCGGCAGGGTTTACAACACGTAATCCACAAATTTATCACAGTTACCGGCTTGCCCAAAACCCCCTCTGTTGTTAGAGTGGCGCCCCAATCGAATCGCGTCCGACTGGCTCCAGTCGCTGTGGCGGGTATTGTATACCGATAACGATGCTTTTTTAAGGTAATCAAGCTAGATGCTAATCAAGCGTATAAGAGGGCTGTTTTCCAACGATCTGTCGATCGATCTGGGTACTGCCAACACACTGATATATGTCAAGGAACAGGGCATTATCCTGAATGAACCCTCGGTGGTTGCTATTCGCACCCTTGCCAATGGCCAAAAATCGATTGAGGCCGTGGGAGTCGATGCCAAGCGCATGCTGGGGCGTACCCCCGGCAACATAACCGCTATCAGGCCTTTGAAGGATGGAGTCATCGCCGATTTTCAGGTCACCGAAAAGATGCTGCAGCACTTTATCAGCAAAGTGCACAAGAATAGCTTCATCCGGCCCAGCCCGCGGGTATTGATTTGTGTGCCCTGCCAGTCGACCCAGGTTGAGCGCCGGGCAATTCGCGAGTCGGCCCTGAGTGCCGGCGCCCGAGAGGTCAGGTTAATCGAGGAGCCGATGGCTGCGGCCATCGGCGCGGGTATGAAAGTTGAGGATGCCACGGGCTCCATGGTGGTGGATATCGGTGGTGGGACCACCGAGATCGCTATTTTGTCCCTCAATGGAGTGGTGTATTCGGATTCTGTTCGACTCGGCGGGGACCGGTTCGACGAGGCCATCGCGGGTTACGTACGGCGGGCCTACGGCAGCCTTATCGGTGAGGCCACCGCGGAGAGGATAAAAACAGAGATTGCCTGCGCATTTCCAGGGTCTGAAATTCGCGAGATTGATGTTCGCGGACGCAATTTGGCCGAGGGTGTGCCGCGCAGCTTCACCCTGAATAGTGACGAAATACTTGAGGCTTTGCAGGAGCCACTGCACAGCATTATTGCAGCGGTCAAACGAGCCCTGGAGCAAGCTCCACCGGAACTGGCGGCCGACATAGCCCTCAGTGGAATCGTTCTGACTGGTGGCGGGGCATTGCTGCGCGATCTGGACCGGCTGCTGAGCGAGGAAACCGGCCTGCCGGTGGTTGTTGCAGAAGACCCGCTGACCTGTGTTGCCCGGGGCGGCGGACGGGCTCTGGAGTTGATGGACCAACGCCATTTGGATTTACTATCCACCGAGTGACGCTCGCCATGCTGCCCCGAAAGGCGGGCAGTCTGGTCAGCCAACAACCCCGCGCAACCAAGAGGGTTGGTAAAATCGACAATGCGTCGGTGTCAATAAACCGGTATTGTTGAGTTTACGGCTAACAGAGGGCCTGTGCTGACTCCTGCCTGGTCTGGAGAAGCCAGGACGGTAATGTAGACGTCCTGTTCAGGATCAAAGCCTGCCCCGAGCGAGAAACTGTCATCAAACCACTATTTAGCGAAAAATCTTCGGTCGGCGTCCGCATGTTGATACTGGGCGGTCTTGGCTTGTTATTGATCGTCGCTGATTTCCACTACAACGCGCTTGGCACGATTCGCTCTTCGCTGGCAGCGGCGGCTACCCCGTTTTATTGGCTCAGTGACCTGCCCTCGCGGCTGGCAGAGTGGGGCGAGGAAAACCTCGGTGGTGACGAAGAGTCGCTGCGGGAGGAGAACGAGCGCCTGAAACAGGAAGCCTTCATCCTGCGCGGAAGAATGCTGAAAATGTCGGCACTAGTGGCTGACAACGGCCGACTTCGCGAACTGCTCAACTCCACCGCGCTGCTCAAAAGCGACGATGTGCTCATCGCTGAGACCATCGGCGTGTTACCGCGCCCTGATCGACATATTATTGTGATCGACAAGGGTAGTGACGATAGCGTCACCCTTGGCCAGCCGGTGATCGATGCCGAGGGGCTGATGGGCCAGGTGGTTGAGGTCAATCCGGTCAGCGCACGCATTCTATTGATTGCCGATGCCAGTCACGCGGTGCCGGTTCAGAACAATCGCAATGGCGTGCGCTCCGTCGCTGAGGGCACCGGGCGCCTGGATGAGCTGGAGTTGCGCCACGTCGCCGCGACAACCGATATCAAGGCTGGTGACCTGCTGGTGAGTTCCGGACTTGGAGGGCGGTTCCCGGTCGGTTACCCGGTAGCTAAAGTCAGCTCCGTGATTCACGATCCGGGTCAGCCCTTTCTCACGGTAAAAGCTGAACCCACGGCCCGTCTAAGCCAAAGCCGGCATGTGTTGCTGGTGTTCAGTGGTGAGCAACGGGTGCAGGTCGAAAAAGCGCCGTGACCACCCTTGGCCGTTACTGGATAGTCTCCCTGACACTGCTGGCGTCTCTGTTGTTGGCGGTTTTCCCGATAGTGCCCCC
>JAHEGP010000223.1 GCA_024645065.1 Cellvibrionales bacterium
CCGGCCCATTTTGACGCGATTTCTCGTTACATAGCCCCACTATGCGCCTCAAAATCGCGTCAAAATGTACTCGCTTTCCCACTCGCCTCGCTACGAACCCCCAAGTCCGACTGACTCCTAGATGATTTCAAAATAGCGGCGCAACTGCCAGTTGGTAACGGCCTTTCGCTGCTGTTGCTCCTCCCACTCGCGGCTGTAGGCGTAATGCTCTACGAAACCATCACCGAATAGCTCCCGTGCAGCCGTCGATTGGCGTAATCTGGCGGCTGCCTCTGCCAGTGTCCCCGGCAATTCGGAGCGGGCATCGGTGTTTGCCTGATAGGCATTGCCAACGGTTGGGGGGCCCGGTTCGCAACGCTGTTCAATGCCCCACAAGCCCGAACCGAGCGCGGCGGCAAGTGCCAGGTAGGGGTTGATATCGGCGGCGGCGATGCGGTATTCCACCCTTTGCGAGGCAGGGTTGCCCGGAATCGCCCGCAGCGCACAGGTGCGATTGTCGATGCCCCAGGTGGCAGCGGTAGGCGCCCAAAAGCCGGGAACCAGGCGAGTATAGCTATTGCAGCTCGACGCCACCATCGACAACAGCTCTGGCATTAGTCGCTGTTGACCACCGATAAACCAACGCATTTCGTCTGACATGTTATGAGGATTTTGAGCATCGTAAAACACACTGCTGCCGTCGGCCCGCGCCAGGGATAGATGCAAATGACCCGACTGCCCCGGGTAGTCGTTGGACCACTTGGCCATAAAGCTCGCCATCATCTGCTTGCGCTGGGCCAGGACTTTGACGAAGGTCTTGAACAAGACAGCGTTGTCAGCGGCGCGCAGGGCGTCACAGTATTCCAGCGCCGCTTCCAGCACCCCGGGCCCGGTCTCGGTGTGCAAGCCCTCCAGCGGGATGCCCATGTGTGCGCTCATGTCCAACAGTTCGTGGTAGAAGTCGGCATGGGTGGAGCTGCGCAGCACTGAATAACCGAAATTGTCGGGGGTGATCGGCTGCAACTGCTGGTAGTTTTTTTGCCGCACGCTATCGGGCGTTTCGTTGAACAGGAAGAACTCGAACTCGGCGGAGGCGTTGGCTTTGTAACCCTGCTCCTCGAGTTTTTGCAGGACGCGCTTCAACAGCGAGCGGGGACAGACCTCAGCAGCGCGGTCACCACTGAAGTCGGCAAGAAACATCACCGAGCGCGATGCTTCAGTGGGCAGCGCGCGGCAACTGGTCGCGTCAATGCTGGCCCAGGCATCGGCAAAACCACTCTTCCAGCCACTGAAGGAATCCTGCTCGTACAGCTCGTCGGCGCTGTCCCAGCCAAAAATGACGTCGCAAAAGCCAAAGCCCTTTGCAATGGCCGCCTCGAATTTGCGCCGGTTGATGTACTTGCCACGCAGCACCCCGTCGAGATCGGTCACCCCCACCTTGATGTTGTCTATGCCGCGATGAGCGACAAGCTCCACTGCCGATTGGGCGTCGATTACGTCTCTTTCCTGCATGCTGGCGCTTTCCTCGTTGTCACCCACCGGGGCCGTGGATACTATTTTTATGCTATCGATAATCATAAACAGGCTTTTTCCGCGGCACCAGCCTAATCTGTGTTTCGACACCGATCGGTGATGCCGGTCTCTTACGCAACCAGGTGCGGACCCGACAGGGGCAAAATAATCAATCTGCAGGCTGCGGCCGGGTTGCTGACCACTGACGACGCGCTGCCCTTGCGCTACCATAAGCCGCCCGGCAAATTCAGCGCTCCAACATCGAGGAACCCCCATTACCCGGGGCCAACATTGGGTCAAGCTGGCCCATTAGCATCGTGCCTTTGGCATAGGCCAGCACTTCTGCCCGGGCTCTCAGCTGGCGCACCTGGAGTTGAAGGTGATGATGGCGGAGCTTATCCCGCGCCTGCGCAATCCTCGGTTCGCGGGCCCAATCCGCTATATTAAGGATGACCTTGTTAACGGTATCGCCTCTATGCCCATTCGTTTTGATCCACAAGTCGGAACCTTAACGCGCAACCCATGCCGGCTGAAGTAGCGACAGTGACGGGCGCGGGCCAACCCCAACGCCGACGTTTCGGCGCACTTGCAACGATTCATCCTGTTGCCCGGCAGGAGCTCCGCGCAACAGGGCTGCCTCGGCGCGCCCGGATAATACCGTACGTATTCCTGATACTGGCCGGTTTGGGCGGATATGGCCGGGTAGCGGTTGCCGCTAGCGAGGTCGATAGTATCCAGCAGCTGGCCTTGTCACTGGCTCGCCAGCCCGAGGCGAAGGCGGCCTTCGCAGTCGATGCCCTGACCGAACTGGCAGCATCGTTACAGTCCGAGCTTGCGCTCGCCAGGCAGCAGGCGCGTACCCTGGGTGACGCCCGGTCTTTGCAACGCTGGATTGCATCCGTTGAAAGTTATACTGCCCGGATGCAGTCCCTTGCTAATGCCATTGATATCGGTACGCCGGTGTCGCTGGCGGTAGGCAGGGACAAGAACCTGTTTATTCAGGTCCGAGGCCAATCAATTATGCTCAGTGCACCACGGCGTGAATTGCAGCCGGCGCTGGAGCAATTGGTGATCGATCGGTTCTGCAGCCACCATCCCTGTGCCGAGAGCCTGCGAAGCCGGGCCACCGCTACCCAGGCCGGAGTCGCTGCAGCCCAGCCGCGCTGGAGCTTTAGCGATGGAGAGGGGCCATCCTGCGTTAGCGACGACGGTATCGTCCTGCAGTTCGACAATGCCTCCAGACTCGGTTCGAAGCGCGAGTTCTGCCAGCAACTGGTGAGCGAGTTGCGGGTGATTGCGTTTACCTTGAGACAACAGCAGCAGCAGGGGATGCAGGTTGAGCTCGATGCGCTGAAGGTGTTTGCCATTCCGACCCTGGCGGAGCACCAACTCGATATCAACGCCACGGGCAACTCGGTGCAGCTCATCCTGCCCGTGAGTTACGCAATGCCGCAATTGCTGCAGCGGGCGCGGCCCTGGATCAGGGCTCGGGTCGAGGACCGCCGCGCGACCCTGGAGCTGGATGATGCCGAGGCTCTTTTTCAGTCCTGGTAGTCCCGGTTTTTTGGCTGGGCTGCACAGCTACCGGTTCCCTGCGAAAGCGGGCGCGGCAGTGATGGCTGGAGCCCGGCCGGGGCTCAAGATGGCGCCTGTTGCTGATCCGAACCAGGGTCTGCAGCGCGATTGGCGAGTTGGTCTGCTGCCAGAACCTGTGCCAGGTCATCCAGCCGCTGGCGCACTGCAACGCCGTAACTCTTGTCGTCTCCCCAAAGCTCGCTCAACTCCCGCAGGCTCCTGTTGTCCTGCTCGCGGAACAGTGCACCAGCTCGTTCGGCCGCTGCCTGGGATACACCGAGCAGGGTGAGGGTGTCGACACCGAGCTCCAGCGCCGATGCGAATGTCTCGCGCCGCAGGGTTTCCACACCGAGCTTCATCACTTCGTAGGTATGGCGCCGGTCGGTGGTGCGGGCAACGATTTTCAAGCTGGGAAAATGCTTTTGAGCGGTTTCGATGATCTCCAGAACCTTGTCCGGTTGGTCGACGGCTACCACCAGCAATTCAGCTTCAGCGGCGCCGGCGGCGCGCAGTAGATCGAAGCGCGAGGCGTCACCATAAAATACCTTCTGGCCGAAGCGCCGCACCATATCAACCTGGCTCGGGCTCGAATCCAGAATTGTCGCGTTGAAACCCTGGGCTGACAGCAGGCGGCTGACAATCTGACCGAAGCGACCATAGCCGGCAATAATCACCTTGCCGGCGCCCTCGATGTCATCAAACTGCGGTTCTGCCACGTCGCTGGCGCGGGTTTGTACTTTTTCATACCAAAGAAATAACAACGGTGTCGTCAGCATCGACAGGGCCACCACCACGGTCAGCAGGTTGGCCTGGTCGGCGCTGAAGACACCTGATTGCCTGCCAAAACCGCCCAGTACAAAGGCAAATTCGCCGCCCTGGGCCAGTGCCAGCGCAAATAGCAGTTTCTGACCCCTGGCCAGCTTGAATATCCAGCTCAGCGTCGCCAGCACCACCAGCTTGATAGTGATCAACAGCACCAACCCAAGAATCACCAGCACCGGACTATCGAGGATCACTGAAAAGTCGATATTGGCGCCGACGGAAATAAAGAACAGGCCCAGCAACAAGCCCTTGAACGGTTCGACATCGGTTTCCAGCTCATGCCGGAATTCGCTCTCTGCCAACACCACACCTGCAAGGAAAGTACCCAGGGCCGCTGACAAGCCGATGGAATGCATGAGCAGGGCCATGGCAATGACCAGCAGCAGGGCGAAGGCGGTAAAAATTTCCCGCAGCCGGGTTTCCGCAATAAAGCGAAAGACTGGAAAAGCGACCCATCGCCCACCGGCTACAATCAGACTCATCACCAGCATGATAGCGAGGAGTTGCGCCCAGCCTGGCAGGTGCGAGACGAGTGTCTGTTGATCGTGCTCGCTCCCGCTGCTGAGGCCACTCACCGCGAGCAGTGGAAACAGGGCCATGATGGGGATAACCGCGATATCCTGGAACAGCAGTACCGAAAAAGCGTTTTGCCCGGCTTCAGACTTGAGCAGGCCTTTCTCGGACAGCGACTGCAACACGATAGCGGTAGAGCTCAGTGCAAGGGTCAGTCCCAGCGCAATCGCGGTTTTGGTCGGCAGGTCCAGCAGCACAATGGCGGCCACTCCCAGCAGGGCGGCGCTCAGCAATACCTGGCCGCCACCCAGGCCCAGCACCGCTCGTCGCAGACTCCACAACAGGGCCGGGCGCAGCTCCAAACCCACCAGAAACAGCATCATCACCACGCCGAATTCGGCGAAATGCATGACCGAGGTCTGGTCGCCGACCAGGCCCAAGCCGAAAGGTCCGATGACAATGCCCGCTGTCAGGTAGCCCAGCACCGAACCCAGTCCCAGGCGAGTGGCCAGGGGCACAGAAATCACTGCCGCCGACAAGTAAATAAACGAGTGCAGGAGAAAATCGTGAGTGTCCAACGGTAATGGGCTCCCGGATCGAAACAGCGGCCAGTTTCCCACCTTTGGCGTTGGCTCTGCAATCTCGGGGAGCAAGTCTGCGATAATGGCGGGTTGCGACTCCCGCGGCAACGAAAAATCAGA
>JAHEGP010000224.1 GCA_024645065.1 Cellvibrionales bacterium
AACATGAGCATCATCTCCTTTATATTGCTATCCCTACTCATCCTGGCTTTTTTGTTCCTGGGGCTTGAGTTTATTGCCAGGAAATACTTGCGCCACACCAGGTATCGGGTTTGTACTCCGGGTCGCCTGGCCATTTTTGAGCCTGATCCCGAAATACTACCCAAGCTCGAGCGAAAGGTGCTTGTGGTCAATAATTCGCTGGGCGAAAGGGGTAGCGAGCCACCTCGAGGTAACAATTTCTTCAAGGTTTTGTGTTGCGGTGGCAGCTCCATGGAAAGCCTCTTGCTGGACCAGGATACGTCACCTGGCGGCAGCCTGGAAATCAAGCTGAAAAAGACCCCCGAGCTTGCCGGGCGGCAGCTGCAGGTGGGCAATGTCGGCAGGTCACTGACCGATGCGGCCACCCTGAACGCGATGTTCCGTAAGTTACTGCCGCAATATGATCACATCGATGCAATCGTTATATTGCTCGGTGCCAGTGAGGTGGCAAGGTGGTTGGAGCTCGGGGCACCCAGGGCCGGTATTACGGAAAAAAAGACTGTCAACGAGATGTTTGCCGAGCACCCTGAACTGTCTTTTTCGCTCACCCCCAAGGGTCTTGCAATCAGGAAGATTTTGGGACGCAGGCGAGCCCGCGAGACGCAGACATTCAAAAACGCCGGTCGACGGTATCTCGAAGCTCGCAGGATGCGGGCCAATGCCCTGAAAACAATTGAAGAGGTGCCTGAAAGCGACCTTTTTATGCAGCAGTTCAGTCAGGCTTTCACCGAGACCCTGGAATTGGCCAGGGCCAAAGCGCCCATCGTGGTCGTGGCGCGCCAGCCCTGGTTCGAAAAACAACAATACACGGAAAAGGAACTGTCGCAATTCTGGCACGGTAGTGTAGGCAACGCCTTCCATTTCGAGGTGACTGAGTTTTATTCGCCCCGGGTGATATCTGCGCTGATGCGAAAAATCGATGCGGAAGTTGAGCGAGTGAGCACTGAATTGGGAGTGCCAACCGTTGACTGCAAATCGCTGCTGCCAGCGACGCTGGATTATTATTACGACCAGATCCATTTTACCGCGCGGGGCAGCGAGCTGATTGCTGAAAAAGTCAGTGAAGTCATCGCAGCGGAATTCAGTCGCAAGCAGCAAAACCGGGATCGAGGCCGGCAAGCTCAAGATCCCGAGCGATAGGTTTCAGTGCCGCTGCTGGCCGCGAGATAAGTCCGATTACGTGTTGCCCTCATCCAGCGCGCGACGCTGGATCATATCCAGGTAATCGTCCATCTCGGCATCATCCTGGAACACGGGAACATCGGGCAATGCCCTGACGACGTCGAATACCTTGCGAATCTGGGGCTGTAAGCTGAGTATACAGGTGCGTCCCTGGTTCGCTTTCATAAGTTTGTTCGCGACCAGGATGCTTCTCAGGCCAGCACTGCTGATGTACTCCAGCTCCGCCATGTCGAACACCAGGGTATTGGTATTATCCAAAGCGGGTGGAGCCAGCGCAGCGTCAAGCTCGGGGGCCGTAAGTGTGTCGAGCCGGCCGCCGAGTACAACCTTCTTGATGCCCGCCGGTTGCTCACTTACCTGGATATCGAGTGGCATTATTCTTTCCTCGCCTGTCTGGTTGGGGTGGTCGCCTGGATTCTGCAACTACCACTGGTCATGGTACCCTGGTTCGGGTACTGCAAAGCAGCGTCAGGATATTGTATTTGCCGGATCTTTGATAGCGGATCGTTTTCGCCAGCTGCTGCATCAGGTAAACGCCCAGGCCTCCAACCGGTGCATCCTGCGAGGGCAGACCCAGCGTCGGCATGGGTTGTCGCGCAGGATCGAAGGGCCTGCCGTCATCCTTGAAACGCAAAACGACATTGCCTGGCTCATGGTAGATGCTGAGTTCTATGTAGTGTTTGCCGCTATCATCGAAGCCATGGTTGATAATATTGACCAGCGTTTCCTCAAGTATCAGTAGCAGTTGCTGGCGGGTGGCTGCGTCCAGCTCGTAGCGGGAGCAGTACCTTTCTATCACCGTATTGGCCGCCAGCAAGGACGCATGGCAATTCTCCAGGCGGATAGTATCGAAGAGCGTCATGGCGCGCTATTGTTGCTGATCGTCATCAGGGTGATGTCATCGAAGACATTGCCCTTCTGATAGTCTATGAGGTGCCGCATCAGGCGTTGCACAAGATCGCCACGCAGGCTTTCCTGCATCGCCTCTACGGCCAGTTTCAGGCCCTCGTGCCCCATTTGCTTATGGTCAGTGCAAACGGCCTCATCAGCACCGTCGGTGTAAAGCAGCAGGGTTGCGCCGGACTGCAGGATTAATGATTCTTCAATATAAGTAGCATCCTCCGCCAGGCCCAGTGCTGGCCCGGTGGCCTGGAGAGGGTAATGCCAGTGACTGGCGCAATCGCTGTTCAGTAGTAGTGGCGATGGGTGCCCGGCACTCGCCAGTCGGCAACGTCCATTTCCGGTATCGATGACACCGCTAATAGCTGTGACGAACATACAGTTTTCGTTGTTTAGCGCCAATTGGCGATTTAATCGCACGAGCAACTCGGTTGGGTTGTGGCAATAGCCGAGCAGCTCGCGGATCTGTGCAGCGCACTGGGCCATAAACAGCGCCGCGGGTACACCCTTGTCGGAGACGTCACCGATGAAAAAGAAGAGTTGTTGCTGGTCCAGCAACTGGTAGAGATACAGGTCGCCACCGACTTGCCGCGCCGGCCGGGTTGTCGCCTCCAGTTCGAAAGCACCGAACTGCAGATGACTATGGCCGCCATCCGGTAACATCTGTGCCTGAATTCGTGCGGCGATAGCCAACTCCGTTTGCATCCTCTCCCGACGGCTGGTCGCTTCAGTGAGTTGGATGATATGGTGTTGCAGCTCTGCCTGCATAGTGCCAATGTTATCGGCGAGTATCCCCACTTCGTCCTTGAGGTGGAATGCGGGCAGCGGTTTGTTGATGTCGCCCCGGGCGATGTGCTGGGTATGTTTTGCAAGGGTGTTGATCGGCTCGCTCAGCATGCGGGATAAGGTGAGTATCAACAGCGCCAACAAGCCGCAGGCAGCAGTGAAACCGGCGATAATCCAGTGCGTCCAGTCTTGTACGCTCGATTCCAGTTCTTCCATCGGGATGCGAGCGACGACTGACCAATCTGAATTCTTCAAGGGACGATAGGAAAGCCAGCATTGTTGCTGCGGTTGCTCGATGCAAGGCAGCGTTATTTGTCCGCGCTGTTGCCTGGTGACAGATTCCAGCAGTGCTGACAGTCGGTCATCGCTATCGGGCCAGCCCGGTATTTGGTCCGCTTTGGCCATACGAAGCTCAGGCTTGGGATGGGTTATGACCCGGCCATCGGCCGAAATGATGAACACATAGCCCTGGTCATGGCCAAGCGGGCCGGTGACGATCAGGTCGTTCAGGGTTTGCAGGCTGATGTCCGCCACTATCACACCAAGCAGGCGTGAAACGTGCAATTCGTCCGTGGCAATCACCGGAGAGCTGTAGCTAACCATTGGTACCCCGCCGTTACTGTGATCCTGGTGCGGGGCAGACCAGAGGGATCTACCCTGGATAATCGGCTCACGATACCATGGCTCCCGACGATAGTCGTAAGCCTCAGCCAGGTCCCTCAATCCAATTCCCGAGCCCTTGCGATAGGCATAGGGGGCGTAGCGATCCTTGCCCGGGATAACGTCGGGCTCCACTGCTGCCGCCATACCAAAAACGGCTGGATTATCGCGCAGCAGGTCTTGCAGCAGGTTTTTGATATGACTGGCATTGGACCGAGAATTCAGTAAGCTGCTGCGGGCGGCGCGCACATTTTTGCTGGTGCTGGTTAGTAATGCCTCGATGTCTTGCACCACCAAATCGACCTCCAAATCAGCCCTGGACTGGGCCTGGAGGCGAAGCAAGGCACTTGTCTGCTGGTAGAGAAGGGTTGCAAAACCGACGAATATCAGCAGACAGGCTCCCAGTATCCAGAACAGAAGGCGGTTGGCGATATGTTTGAAGTGAAAGCGTGGCATAGTGACAGCGTCTACCCTGCGGCAATGCACGGGGCATCTGTAGCCCCGCGAGGCTCTGCCGAGGGACTACCGTGAAATCAGCGATGCCCTGGTGGCGATATGTTCGGGCCTTGTCCTTTGGCGGGATTATAATAGCGGTGAAACGATAGTTGGGAACAGCACTTATGAATGTTCAGGAATCTATTGAGGAAATTTTGCGAACCACCTTTGCCCCGAGTTACCTCTCGGTGGTGAATGAGAGCCACATGCACAATGTGTCGCCAGGTTCCGAGTCACATATCAAGGTGGTGCTGGTGAGTCAGCAGTTTGATGGCAAGCGCGAGGTAGCGCGTCACCAGATGGTATACCGGCAGCTGGCTGGTTTCCTGGCGGGAGGTGTACATGCACTGGCCATGCATACCTATACCCCGGCGGAATGGCAGTCACGTCTTGAGCAGGCACCACTATCACCCGAATGCATGGGCGGCTCCGGCAACACGCATTGAGTCCCGGGAAGGGTCGACCTTCGATGTTAGGGATGGCAATGGCTGGCGTACGCCATGGTTTTTGGCTTTAATGGTTAAGGCACTGGCTGTTGTGCCCGTGCGCAAAGATGAGGCTCGTTATGTCTGAATCAGGTGATAATCAACAGATCGCCCCGGGCACCCCCAGGGTGCTGCCAGTCATTCTATCCGGTGGCAGTGGAACGCGGCTGTGGCCGAGATCGCGCAGGCACTACCCGAAACAACTATTAAAGCTTTTGGGGTCGCTCTCAATGCTGCAGGAAACCGTGCGCCGGGTAGACCACCTCGCTGCCGGACTTGTGGTGTGTAATGATGACCAGCGCTTCCTTGTTGCCAACCAGCTATTGGAGCTCGACTACAAGCCGGAAGCAATTCTGCTTGAGCCGGTGGCGCGCAATACCGCTCCGGCGATTGCCATGGCGGCATTGAGGACAATGCAAACGCATAGCGACCCGATACTGGTGGTGCTGCCGGCAGACCATATGATCCGTGATCAGCAAAAGTTTGGCGAGGCGCTGCAGCGGGGCGTGGAGCGCGCTGCGAAGGGGTATCTTGTGGTTTTTGGCGTGA
>JAHEGP010000037.1 GCA_024645065.1 Cellvibrionales bacterium
ACCACCGCGAACAGTGTCAGGTAGGTCAGTGACCCGGCCCGCGCCTGGCAGCCATCATCCACGTAATTGCGGTAGGTAAACGCGAGAAAGTGGAACCACTCCTGCAGTTTGTTCATGAGATTGCGATCCTCGTGCGATCGACTCGGGTTTGGTGAGCGCCTAAAGCAGGCGCTTTCAGGGTATCATACCCTGCACGGGCGCCGTAAGCCGGCAACTCCAGCGACGCTGCATTACCTGCGTCCGTGAGCCCATGGTTGCAGTGCCGGCTGGATCGAGAAGCACTGTACTGAGCAAAAACAATGCTTACCGAGTATAACAGAGGAGATAGTAAAGGCCTGCTTATGAGCGAATTCATCATTTACCACAATCCGCGTTGTTCAAAATCGCGCCAGACCCTGCAGTTACTGCAGCAAAACGGCATCGAGCCCGAGGTTCGGTTGTATCTGGATCAGGTCCCCAGCGCGGCTGAGATCCGCGAGCTGCTGGCCAAGCTGGGTATCGACGCGAGGGCGCTGCTGCGTCGTGGCGAGAGTGCCTACAAAGAACGGCAGTTGGCTAATCCCGAGTTGGACGATGAGCAGCTGGTGAATGCCATGGTGCAAACCCCAAAGCTGATCGAGCGTCCCATCGTGGTGCGGGGTGATCGCGCGGTGCTGGGTCGCCCGCCGGAAAATGTTCTGGGCCTGATCGATGCCTGAGCCCTACATACTGGTGTTGTACTACAGTCGCCATGGGGCGACCGAGCGCATGGCTCGCAAGGTGGCCCAGGGGGTCGAGCAGGTGCCTGGCGTGCGCGCCCTGTTGCGAACCGTCGCCGGGATCAGCAACGCATGGGAGGACAGGGGCGACGACATTCCCGATGATGGTCCGCTGTACTGCTCCCAGGATGACCTCGCGCAGTGCGCGGGCCTGGTTATGGGCAGCCCAACCCGGTTTGGCAACATGGCCGCCGAACTGAAATATTTCCTCGACAGCACCTCGCCGCTATGGATGAGTGGAGCGCTTATCGACAAACCGGCCGCCGTGTTTACCTCGACATCCAGCCTCCACGGAGGCCAGGAGACGACCCTGTTGAGCATGGCATTGCCACTGTTGCATCACGGTATGGTGTGGGCCGGCCTGTCCTATGGTGAGCGCGGCCTCACCCAGACTTCGAGCGGCGGTACGCCCTATGGCGCCAGTCATCATGCCGGGGTGGGGAATGATCGGGCATTGGATGAACTGGAATCTGAATTGTGCGTGGCGCAGGGCAAGCGGATCGCAAAGCTGGCGCTCAAACTGGCCCGGGAGACGAAAAACTGATGGATAGCCCCTACCAGCGGCGCATGAAGTGGGCAGCCTGGATTTCCCTGGCGTGCTACGTCGGCTTGCTGTTGTCCTTCCTGTTCAAGACGGTGGTCGCGCCGATGGGGGGACGCGAACCCAATCTCACCATGTGGGCCATACACACCCTGCCGCTGTTGCTTTTCCTTCCCGGCATCCTGCGGCGAAACCAGCGCACCTATGCCTGGCTGGCGTTCCTGTTGCTGCTCTATTTCGTTCTGACCGTTGAAGGACTGTTCTCTCCCGCCGCCTCCAATTATCATTGGCTTGCGCTGCTGCTGCTGATCGGGTTGTTCTGCGGGTGCGTTGGGTTTATCCGCTGGTCCGGGATGCACTCGCAGTGGCTGGCAACTGAAACACGACGAGAAGGTAAAACATGAGTGATCAAGAGGTGGGCTTGCTACGGCGCTACTGGCGGGGTTTCTGGCGCTTTATCCGCGCCCTGCGCATAGGCCTGGCCAACGTGCTGTTTCTGCTGCTGCTGGTCTTTTTGTTGTTTCTCGTTTTCGGGGGCGACAAGGATAGCGTGAAAAAAAGGTCGATGTTGTTGCTGGCGCCGACGGGTTCGGTGGTCGATCAGCGCAGCTTTGTGGACCCGCTCGCGAGGATGGTCAACCCCGAGGTGGCCCTCAGCGAGACGCCCTTGTACGACTTGATAGAAGTGGTGCAGCAAGCTGCCGCAGACCCCCGCATGATCGGGATCGCCCTGGATCTGGACGACCTGCTGTCGATCGACATTAGTAGCGCCCGGGAGTTGGGGGCTGCGCTGCGTGCGTTCAGGGACAAAGGTAAGAAGGTCATCGCCATGGCCGACAACTATGACCAGAATCGCTATTTACTGGCGTCCTATGCCGACGAGATCCATCTCCACTCCATGGGGGAGGTGAGCATCAAGGGCTTTGGTGTCTACCCCAACTATTTCCAGGACTTGCTGGAGCGACTGCGTGTCGATGTGCATGTGTTCAGGGTCGGCACGTTCAAGTCTGCGGTCGAGCCATTCATGCGCAACGACATGTCGCCAGCGGCAAAGCAGAATAACCAGCGTTGGCTGCAGTCAGTCTGGGGCAACTACACCAGCAGCGTCGCACTGAATCGCGATCTCGATCCGGCCAGCATTGACGATTATGCCAACAATTACGACAAGGTGCTGGAAGAAACGCAGGGCAACGCCGCTCTCGCTGCGCTCAATCGCGGCCTCGTCGACAAAGTGATGGGGCGGGAAGCGATGCTGGGACGGGTCGCAGAACTCACCGGCAGGGCTGACCCCAAGGAGTCCCTGGTGCATTTTTACGATTACCTGGAGCCTGCCAGCAACTCGCTGGCACTGGCTTCCGCCGCCGGTGCCGACGTGGTGGGCATAGTGGTTGCGGAGGGGATGATTGTCGATGGTCGTCAGCCCCCGGGTACTGCGGCCGGGGACAGTGTCGCCGCGCTGTTACGCAAGGCTCGCGAGGATGATGCGGTCAAGGCCGTCGTGCTGCGCGTCAATAGTCCCGGTGGTAGCGCGTTTGCCTCCGAAGTCATCCGGGAGCAGGTGATGCTGACCCAGCAGGCCGGCAAGCCGGTGGTCGCCTCGATGGGCAGCACAGCGGCGTCCGGCGGCTACTGGATTGCAACCGGCGCGGCTGAAATCTGGGCCCAGCCCACCACCATTACCGGCTCGATCGGCATTTTTGGCATGTTTCCCACCATCAACCGCACCTTGTCAGAGTGGGGCATTCACTCGGATGGTGTGGGTACCACCCGCATGACTGACGCGTTCAGGGTAGACCGCCCGCTGAGCGACATCGGCAACAATGCCCTGCAGTCGACCATCGAGCATGGCTACCGGCGCTTTGTCGAACTGGTTGCTGAAGCCCGGGGGATGAACCCGGAAGCCGTCGACCGGATTGCCCAGGGCCGGGTATGGAGTGGTGAGGACGCCCAGGCCAATGGTCTGGTCGATAGTCTCGGGGGGCTGCAGGATGCAGTGGCAGCGGCGGCGAAGCTGGCTGAATTAGCGGACTACGACACCGTTTGGGTGACCGCAGAAGACTGGCTCGATGCAGGGCTTTGGCAGCGTTTCCTCGGCGCCAGTGCAGCCGCTTTTGCCGACGGTGTCGCCAGCCACCTGTTGCGCGATATCGCGGGTCTGCCATGGTTGCAGAAAAACATAGACGTTCCCCTGCTCAATGACCCGCGCGGTGTCTATCTGCACTGTATGGAATGTGTCTCGCCGTAGCTGCCCGGCGGCGATACGGCTTATTCGACGGGATAATTGCTGCGCCAGGACTCGAAGCCGCCGTCCATGCTCATCACTTCGGTAAAGCCCTGCTCGGCGAGGAACTGGCCGGCGCTGATGCTGCTGTTGCCATGATAGCAATACACCAGCACCGGCCGTTGGCGGTCAGTCTGCTGCAGGAAGGACCCGATAGAGTCGTTACTGAGGTGAACCGCGCCCTGGATGCGCGACACGGCATAGGACTGTGGATCACGCACATCGACAATCACCGGATTCTGCTCGGTAATGAGGACCTGTGCCTGTTCAATGGAGATTCGACGTAAAACCGCCATGATAAAACCTCTTGCCAGCGCGATTGTTCGATGCGGCGTATTGTAAAACAGCGCCATGCAAATATCCTTATGTCGGCGGGTCTTGGCGCGCTGGTACTGTTGTGCCTCGGTGGCTGCGAGTCGATTGCCTATTACTGGCAAGCCGGCAGCGGTCATCTGGCCTTGCTCAGTCGTAAACAGCCGGTAGAGGCGGCGTTACAGGGTCCGGGTCTGACACAACAGCAACGCGCTCGCTTGCTCCAGGCGGTGGACATTCGCGACTATGCCGAGCGCGTCCTGGGGCTGCCAGTGGGGGATAACTACCACCACCTGGTGCAGTTGCAGGGTGACTATGTCAGCTGGAATGTCATGGCCGCCGGCGCCTTGTCGCTGGATCCGGTCCAGTGGTGCTTTCCGGTTGCCGGCTGCGTGCGTTACCGCGGCTATTTCAAGCGTCAACAGGCAGAAGAGTTTGCCGCCCGGCTGCGGCGTGAAAACTACGACGTCTACGTTGGTCCGGTTGCCGCCTACTCCACCCTGGGTTGGTTCGATGATCCGCTCTACAGCTCCTTCCTCGATTACGAGGAGGTGCGTTTGGCGGGCCTGTTGTTTCACGAACTGGCGCACCAGGTGGTCTATGTCAGGGACGATACCAGTTTCAATGAAAGCTTTGCCTCGGCGGTGGAGTCCCTGGCGGTAGCGCAGTGGCTGCGTGATGCCGGCCGAGGTGACGAGTTACAGGCCTGGACGGATCACAAGCGCTGGGTCGCGGTGTTTGCTGCGTGGCTCGCTGAGCAGCGCGAGGTATTGCAGCGAGTCTACCTGTCCGATGCCAGTGACGATGACAAACTGGCGCAAAAGCAGGCAGTTTTCGACGCGATGCGATGGGCGTATCCCGAGCTGCGGCAACAGCATAATGGCGACAACAGCTACGATGGCTGGATGCAGCAGCCGCTCAATAATGCGCGCCTGTTGAGTATGGGTAATTACAATGACTGGTTGGTGGCTTTCAAGGTGCTTTATGCGCGCCAGGAGTGCGACTGGCCGGCTTTTTACGAGGCGGTCCGCCAGTTGGCGATGGAGCCCGCCGAACTTCGATCCAGCTCGCTACAAAGACTTCAGCGTGGGGACTCCAGCGGGTTCTCCCGCGGTGGCCAGGCGCTGGGCTGCTCGGCGTTAATGTAATGACCGGTGCGTGGGAGAACGGGGCTAACCGGGGGCGGGCAGCTAGCCGCTGCTTGGGTGATCCAGCGTCGCCTGCGGTGCCCGGTCAGACGACCTGCCGGGCTATTTATTGCCGGCTGAGCGCTCGGAAGTCAGCGGCAAAGCTGCGCAGGCGCTCGGTAGCGTGGGTACGCTGTTTGTCGGTCATTGAATTGGCGAGGTCGGTGATGAGTTTGAGGGATCGCTCGCGATTGTACTCCATCCCCTCGTGGTAATTGGCGTTCCAGAACAGGTAGGGTTCAGCATAAAGTCGGGATAGCTGCTCGGCCATGGTTGCTACCGAAGAATCACCGGAAACGATACCAGCAAACCGTTTGCGCCAGGCTTCCCGGCTTGCAACCGACAGCTGACGATTGTCCTTCAGGGAGGTTGCCCAGCGCCTGATCATGATGCGCTGCTCGTCGTTTAACGGGCCCGCCAGTCTTTTAGCCGCCTTGGTCATGAATTCGTAGCGCTCGTGGTAGATCTTCGACATGGGCTCGTTTTTCAGGTCGTTGCGATCATCCAGCTCTTTTTCCTTCATGATATCGACCATGCCCTGGATTTGTGCGGGAGTAAGCTCGGCAAGGATTTTTGCCGAGGGCAGTGCCAGCGCGTGCATCAGGTCCTGCCACGCCTTGAAACTGAGCTCGGAGTAGCGGCGCATGGTGTCGACCGTGACCGGAGCTTCCAGGTCATTGGCCAGGGCGTCGAGATTAACGGCATAGTCGGGGAGGGCATTGATCCTGTGCCACTGGTGAAACTCCTTGACGACACTCTTGGCGTCGGCGCGCTGCTGTCTCTCGAACTCGATGTAATCGTCCAGCGACCACATCAGGGCTACGTCCAGAAACTCGTAGCCGACTCTCACCGCACAGGCACCCACGCCCAGGCTTATCGTGAGTAACAGCACGAGAGTTTTCAGTCTTGCAGTACGCAATGTCGGTTCTCCGATATCGGGTTTGAAGAACGGGTCATGAACAGAATGAATACTAGCACCGCGATGCCATTGCCTGAATCCGCTGGCGCCCTTTCGGACTAGGGCGCTGGCTTTTGTCCCAGCACAATACGGTCGACGAATTTTCCCACCAGGGCATTGGAAAAAGGGGTTTCCTCCGCATTTGCCAGCACCTGCTCGAGGTGGTCGTCGCCGTCGGTGTAGTGCTGTTTGAATATCGTCAGGCGTTCAACCAGGCGGGCACGGTCTACTTCGGGATGAAACTGGAACGCCCAGAATTGGCTGCCGTCGACCTTGAACGCGTGGCAACAGGCCTGGGTGAACGCCAGTCGCGTCGCCCCGGGGGGGCATGCTTTGGAGCGTTCCCGGTGAACGGAAACCGCCGCGAATCCATCGGGGACATCGCAAAATATCGGGTCTTGCGCTGCGACCGGGTCGAGGCTGATAGCCACGGTGCCGATTTCAAAGTCGCGCTCATCGCGGATGATCGTCCCGCCCAGAGCCAGTACCGCCAGCTGGAAGCCGAAGCAGGAGGCGAATACCGGAAAGTCAAGCTCGATACAGTGTCGCATCAGGGCGATACTGGCGCCGACAAACGGGTAGTTGTCAGGTTCCAGCACGCTGGCTTCACTGGCGCCCCCCACGATCAGGGCGTCATAGCCCTCCAGTATTTCCGGGCCAAACCGGGGTTTGTCGAAGGTGTTGTGAATGTCCAGCTGGTCTGGCTCGAGGCCGCTGTAATCGCAGAAGCTGGCATGTTCCTCCCGGCGCACACGAGGCTGGTCGCGTATCTGCAGCAGCAGTAATTTGAGGGAACTCTTGTCTCTGGGCATCGATGACTTCCAGGCGGTCAACTTAAGTTAATAGAGGTATCATCCTGGGCGGCGATTGTCGGCGTCGTGCACCGCGGTACCTGATGATCCTGCGCCGTGAGCCCGAACTTCCGGCCACAACACCTATCACAACGCCGGTCACAGCGCCGGTCACGATGGCCGGGCATAGTCGCTACCTGATTGGGGATGGCGATGATATCTGACTTGGGAAAGGTAATGAAGCCCCTTCTGTTGATGCGCCTTTGACCGGCGCCGGGGTCCTCACCGCGGCAATCGTGACAGGCCAAAAGCTGCATCCGGCGTCAGGCGATGTGCGGCCAGCGTTCATGGGGGCCCGGCGGCGGCATTTTTACTTTGCCATCACTCATTGCTCTGTTTAAATGACAGGGAGCCTGGCGCACTGCAGCCGGGACGTCAAACCACCCAAACAGGACTAATAAGGACGCAATTATGGATATCATGAAAATCGCAGCAGAGATGTTTGCCAATGGCGCTGGCAACCGCAACCTCGATATGGAACAAGTGCAGTCAGCGCTTGCCGGTTTGTTGGGGAGCCAGGGCGGCGGTCTCGACCTGGGGAAGATAGTCTCCAGCATGAGCCAGCAGGGGGGACTGCAATCCGTGGTCAACTCCTGGCTTGGCGATGGCGCCAATGCGCCGATATCGGCGGATCAGGTAAAAAATGTGCTGGGCTCGGACCAGGTTTCCCGCTTTGCTTCCACACTGAACATTGACCCGCAGACCGCGCTCAACGGCTTGTCGCAGTCGCTGCCAAGCGTAGTCGACAAGGCCAGCAGCGGCGGCTCCCTGCTCGATTCATTCGGCGGCGTCAGCGGCTTGATGAATACGGTGGGCAAACTGTTAAAATAACCCAGCCGCGAAACGACATGGAAACGGCTAGTCCACGTGCACCGTAACCATGTCGGACAGTTCGCTGATTTCGCCCTTCGAATCTACCGCGGTGATCGCGAAAAAGTAGGTTCCGGGGGCGAGGTCGCGAAATTCGTATTCGGTTGTGCGGGTGTCATCGATCTCAATCATGATACTTTCACCGGTTTCCTCGACGGTGTAGTAGATCTGGTAGCCCGTCAACTCGCTCGGGCTGAGCAAATTACCGTTCTCCCGTTCCACGGGCGCAGACCAGGTCAGGGTGATGCTGTCCTGGTCTTGAAAGCTTGGTGGCGTTTGCTCCAATGACTGCCCCGACGCGAGGCTGGTGATACCCAAACCAATAAACCACAGTAGAAACTGTGCAGTAGATCGCATTCTTGATGTCTCTAAGTCACTCCCATCGCAATAGTATAGGCAGGATTCGCAGCTTTGCCTGGCGGGGAGTGGGCGGGGCGGAAATTTTTTCACCCGGTTTATTCGACCGTCAACAAGCCGGGTCGCGGGCCTTGCGCGGGCTTGGCGGTCGCTGGGGGCAGAGCGTTGGTGCCCGGCAACAGGCTTATCAATAGCCGACCTTATTTCGCGCTGTTGCGCAGTAGCTTGAAAAACATGACCCGGGTAGTCGTCGGCGCGCAATAGCGCCCTGCTGTTGTTCGAGTTTTAACTCAACGGACAGGACTGCCCGAGCCGCCGGCGCCTGAGAGGCCCAGCTGACCTCGCTCTCAAGGGATCTGCCGCGCCGGGTGGAAAGCCAGGCACGTATCGAGAAATATATACAGCGGGAATGTCGCCCTGGACTGACACGGCCGCGCTCTGATGGCACAATACTGGCCTGGCTCAATGACTCCAAGGGAGAGTGTGGAAAATGAAAAACGAAGGCAATGTCGATCGTATCATTCGGGTGATCGTGGGGCTGGGGTTGCTCAGCCTGGTCGTAATTGGTCCGCAGACACTGTGGGGCCTTGTCGGGCTGGTACCACTGCTGACCGGGATTTTCGGGTTTTGCCCGGCCTACAAACTACTCGGTATGAACACTTGTCCTGTCAGTAACAAATAGCTGTTCTGGCAGCTGGCAAAAAGGCTTTGCCGGGTTGCGATAGCTTGGCTCGGCAACCACCACGTCCAGGCCTCCTGCGGCAGGGCTTCGCCCTGTTGCCAGCGAGGCCTGGCTTTTCCTGTCGATAAATTCCTGCAGCCGGGCAAGCAACAAGGTCCCGGTAGAGCCGCAGCGGCACCCACACGGGGCTGTGTGGGTGGTCCTCAGGTAGCGGTCAAGGCCGGACCATCCTTAACCAATTCTTAAGCTCACTGTCACGCTTTTACAATGCCCCTGGCCCTATGGTCGGCTTTTGAGGTGCCACGTCGGCGGCTTGCTGGCAGGCGCTGGCCCAGGTTCCGGGCACAGGGCCAGGGCTCGCCAGCATTCCTCATCCTGGTTGGAAAAGCGCAATGGAAGTCCAATATAATCGTGCCATGGGGCAAGTGTTCCGATGGCGGGATATGGCGACGAGCAGGGCTCCAGGCCTGCGAACCCCGGAGGTTAACAATTGGTAACAGCGGGAAAATACTCGGTTCTGGTTATTGAAGATAATCCCGATATCGTCGCCAATATCTACGGCTTTCTGGAGCCGCTGGGGTACGAGCTGGATACGGCGCGCAACGGTTTTGCCGGCTTGTCACTGGCGGCAGACAACGCCTACGATGTCATTATTCTTGACGTAATGTTACCGGGCATTGACGGGTTTCAGCTTTGTCGGAAGCTGAGGGCAGAGCTCAGAAAGCCAACTCCGGTTATCATCCTGACAGCGAAGGATAGTATCGATGACCGGGTTGAAGGCTTCGATAGTGGCGCTGACGATTACCTGGTGAAACCCTTTTCCCTGGTTGAAATGGAGGCTCGAATCAAGGCGCTTATTCGGCGGTCGAGGGGCCTGCAGTGCCAGCAGAGCCTGGGCCTGGGCCCGCTGCAGGTGAATCTGGAAACCTGTGAGGTGACGCGCAACGGCGTGAAGCTCAAGATAACGCCAATTGCTTACAAATTATTGATAAAGCTGTTGCAGGAATCGCCTCGGGTATTAAACAGGGCGATGCTGGAGCGTGAGGTTTGGGGCGATGATGTGCCTAACAGCGATGCGCTCCGGACCCATATCCACACGCTTCGCCAGGCTCTGGACAATCCGTTCGATGCGCCCATGTTGAAAACCGTCCAGGGATTTGGGTATCAATTGACCGATCCCAATGCATAATCGGAATTCGCTGCGCCGGAGGATAATCGTTTCCTATATCTCATTCTGTGCTTTGATCTGTGCGGTTTTCGTCACTATTTTCAAGTTTGCCGAGGAATACGTCGAAGACGAATTGATATACACCAGGCTTGCGGCTGAACTCGAACGACAGATCCGGAATCACAGGCAGGGAATCCGTCTTGAACCCTTAGCCGGGGTGACGTTTTTTATTGCTGATGAGATCCCCGGCTACCTTCGTCATTTGCCGACCGATGGCCTGGCCCATGAAGTGGATGTCAACGGACATGAATTGACCGCACTGCTGCGCCAGGAGGAGGCTGTCACCTATGCCATCGCGGCGGGGCTGGAGCGATTCGAGTTGATCGAGTTTGCGATTACGCTAGCTCTGGCGGTGGCAACACTGGCAAGTCTTTTGCTGTCCTACGGGTTCGCTTACGGGATTTTGAATCGTGTCATAGCCCCGCTAAGAAACCTGACCCGAAAAGTAGAGACGGGGACCCTGCAAAAAGCGGATGCGGTTGCTTCTGAAGATGAAATTGGCATCCTGGCAAAAGCTATCCTGGATCGGGACGCCGAACTGAGCCGTTTCATTTCCAGGGAGAGATTGTTTACCGGTGACGTCAGTCACGAACTGCGAACGCCGCTTACCATAATATTGGGCGGCTCCGAAGTGCTGGCATCAAGGTTGTCTGCCGATGCGAAGGCAATGGAGTATATCGAACGAATTCGCTATACCGCCCGGGACACCTCAGAGCGCGTCACCGCCCTGCTGTTACTATCGCGATCTCCCGATGCCATCAGTGCCAGGCAGTCTGATTTGACCCTCTTGGTAGAGAAGGAAATTGACCGCCATCGATATTTGCTAGAGGGAAAAGCTGTTAGCTGCAAGCTGTCCCTCGAGTGCGACAGTACTTTTTTTGTCCGCCCGGAGTTGGCCGCTATCGCCTTTGGCAATCTCATCAGGAACGCGTTTCAGTATACCGAAGAGGGGGCGGTTGCCATCGGCTTGACTGCTGCCGGGTTTGTTATCAGCGATACCGGTTGTGGTGTACCGGAAGCGATTCAGGAGCATTTATTCGAGCGCTTCGTTAGAGGAGACAGCAATGTGCTCTCGGGTTCCGGGCTGGGCCTGAGCATTGTCATGCGGGTGTGTGAGCATGTTGGTTGGAAACTTCGATACCAGCCCCGGGCATCCGGGGGTTCTGAATTTTCTATCCATTTCTATCCGGAGGGAAGTGCCGAGATCTCCGGTGACTTCATCAATGCCGAACCGCAATAAAACGACTACCTTGACGAAATCTTGATCCGGGATTAACCCCGGGGTAACAATCCACGGTCCACAGTGGCAATTCCTGTGATGGCTTAATCAAGGGGCGTAATGGTATTCCCCATCAGCCTCCCGGGCGCAACAATTCAGGGCAAGCTTGGAAAGTGCCCCTTCGCCGTGCAATTTTGGATCGGGAATAGTATTGATGAAAAAAAGTGCCCATCTCGAGCCGATGGATGCCTCTCTGCAGGTTCGCCAACCAGGCTCGACCTCAATCTCAATCATTGTTCCTGTCTACAACGAGGAGGAGGTTTTGCTGGCTTTCCACAATCGATTGCTGGCTAGTATGTATAGCGTGGGGCGATCCTGGGAAGTGATCTATATAGACGACGGCAGCAGGGATACAAGCAACAAGCTTTTGCGGCAGCTTCATGCCGTCACGCCACAGATGGGTGTGCTGCGATTTAGCCGCAACTTTGGCAAAGAGAATGCAATGAGCGCCGGTTTGCGGATGTGCAATGGTGAAGCGGTGATTATCATCGACGCAGATTTGCAGGACCCTCCGGAATTGATTTCCCCCATGATCAGCGCCTGGGAGGCGGGTGCTGATGTCGTCAATATGCGGCGTCGCAAGCGGGCCGGCGAATCGATGGTAAAGCGCGCAACCTCTTACGCCTTTTACCGGATCATGAATAGGGTCAGCGATGTGGCCTTGCAGCAGGATGTGGGAGATTTTCGGCTGTTGAGTCGTCGCGTAGTCGATACACTCAATCAATTGCCGGAAAGTAATCGCTTTATGAAAGGACTGTTTTCCTGGGTAGGATTCCAACAAGTGGCGCTGGATTATGATCGCAACCCAAGGGCGGCGGGAGAGACAAAATGGAATTACTGGAAACTGTGGAATTTTGCGCTGGAGGGAATTACCGGATTTTCAACGGCGCCGCTGAAAATCGCGACCTATGCGGGTTTTATCAGTGCCCTCTGGGCATTTATCTATGGCGCTTATTTTTTGCTCAAGACGCTGTTCGTCGGCGATGCAGTGACCGGGTTTCCAACGCTGATTATCACGATTCTGTTTCTCGGAGGCTTGCAGTTGATGGCCACGGGAATTATCGGCGAGTATCTGGGCCGAATGTTTGTGGAAAGCAAGCGGCGCCCCCTGTATCTGGTTGACCAGTACCACCCTCCCAGGCAGGAAATGGCGAGCTTTCCCGCTGCCGAGCACCGAGCGGTCGGCAGATGACCGGCGAGAAAAAGGGTTTTTATTGGCTGATTCCTGTGGTTGTCGTTGCGGCATTTTGCTTGAGGTTTTTGCTCCTCGGTAGCTACCCGCTGATGGACACCACCGAAGCGCGATACGCCGAGATTGCGCGAAAAATGCTGGAGCTTAATGATTGGGTAACGCCCTGGTTCGATTACGATGTGCCGTTTTGGGGCAAACCGCCCTTGAGTTTCTGGGTGACGGCACTCAGCTTTAAGGTTTTTGGCATCAACGAATTTGCGGCTCGCTTACCCCATTATCTGTGCGGGGCCTGTATTGTCTGGTTTGTATGGCACTGGACCGCTGCCCATGTCTCCCGCCGGGAGGCAGATTACACTAGCATCCTCTTAACCGGATCACTGCTCTACTTTGTTTCGTCCGGCGTGGTAATGACCGATATGTGGTTGCTGCTGGGCACCACGCTGTCCATGCTCGGCTTTTGGTCATCGGTCAATAATACCCGGGCGGAAAACGGCCACCAGCGATGGCTGCTTTTTGTCGGCCTGGCGATTGGTCTGTTGAGTAAAGGGCCTATTGCCCTGGTTTTAACCGGCATGCCGATAGCGGGATGGATTGTTCTCAACGGCAAATATCGCGCGAGTTGGCAATCGCTACCCTGGATACGTGGCAGTTTGCTTACGCTGGCAATCAGCCTTCCCTGGTATGTCCTGGCGGAAATGAAAACACCCGGTTTTGCTGAATATTTTATTGTTGGAGAACACTTCAAGCGCTTTGTCGTTTCCGGTTGGGCGGGTGATCTTTATGGCTCTGCGCACCATCGGCCAAAGGGGTCAATATGGCTGATGCTGCTAGCGGACGGCTTGCCCTGGACGCTGATGGTACCGGCACTTTTTCTGTCCCTTTGGCAAAAGGGGAAACTGGTTAAAACTTCACCGCAGAGCAGGGAATGGCGCAGCTACCTGGTAATGTGGACGCTGATGCCTGCGGTTTTCTTTACCTTTGCCGGCAATATTCTCTGGACTTACGTACTCCCCGGCTTCCCCGCCCTGGCACTGTGGATTTCGCATTGGTTAAACCGGCAAGACGCGGTGAGCGAATCGGCCAGGGCGAAGCTGTTGGTCAGTGGAACAGCGGTCACCACGCTGTTGGCGCTAGCGGCTGTCGTTATCCTGCCCATGAGCGGCCAGAGTGAAAAAAATTCGGCCAAATCCCTGGTGAAACTTTACCAACAGCAGAAGGTGGGCGATGAGCCACTGCTGTACTGCGGAGAAAGGCGCTTCTCGATCGACTTCTACAGTGATGGCAAAGCTGAAAGAGCGGGTGATTGGTGCAATTTCGATGCACCCATTTCGACCGGGCCGGTGTTTTTGGCGATTGAAAAGGACGAGCTTGCAGGCTTAAGGAGCGAGGACAGCAGCTTACTCACTGCAGTTGGGACAGAGGGGGCCTACACCCTGTTTCGTTTATTGCCATAGGGACTGCTTGTCGGTGGTGCTAAGCTCCGAGGGGAGGACCTTTGGAGATCGCCGGGCTGGGTTGCGACGCTCAAGAATGAGAATCACCATTGACCCTCTCGCCGCGCCTTGCCAGCCATCACCACCAAAGGCTCCGCTGAGGTAGTGCCGAATTGATCCGTGTTGCGCCAGGCATTGCAGATCCCGGTGACATGTCCGCTACCCTGAAAGCAGCCCGAACTTGTAACGGCGGGACGGTCGCACGTCGTGTCTTAACCGGGCATAATTTTTCCCAGAATGGCTGCGGCGTGACCAGGAAAAAGGCGCTTCAACAGAAACGCTATGCGGGTTTCCGGGCAGACCGTTACCAGGCCGGAATTTTTCACTACGGCCCTGACCACCGCTTGCGCAATTCCCTCCGGCCCGTAAGCACGTTTGTTGTAGAATGCTGAAGCTTTTCGCCGCGCTTCGCTTTGCTCCCCCGTGGTCACGCGCATTCTATCTGTTATACCCGTGTTGACGATGCCCGGGCAAATTGTGGACACACCCACACCGTCACGGGCAAGCTCAACGCGAAGCGACTCACTGAGGCCGACAACGGCAAATTTACTGGCCGCATAGGCTGCCAGATTCGGTCCCCCGACAAGCCCAAGGCCGGATGCCATATTGACGATATGGCCGTACCCGCGACTTACCATTGCCGGGGCGAAATAATGGCAGCCGTTGACTACTCCTCCAAAATTGATGCCCATAATCCAGTCCCAATCGGCAAGGCTGGTATCGATAAACCTGCCGGACATACCGACACCGGCGTTGTTGACCAAAATGTCGGGAACACCGGCTTGATCGAACATGGCATCGCGCAGGGCTGCGAAAGCTTTGGCGTCTCTGACATCGAGGCTTCGAGAGAATACACAGGATTCGCCGAGTTCGGCTTCGGTTGCTGCAAGGGCATCTTCTGCTATATCGGAAACCGCCAGGCGGCAACCGTTGCGGGCCAGAAGCAGAGCTGTCGCCTTGCCGATTCCACTCCCTGCGCCAGTAATAAAAACCAGTTTATCAGCCAGTTTCATGTTTCGCTGCGTTTCCCTATCGAGAGCGGGTCATGGTAGCACGCGAATCCCTGGCGCCTTGCGCCCGGGGCACAAGGCGTCGAACCGGGTTGCCGGATCTCGCCGACACACCGCTAGCAAACGCAAAAGGCTCACCTTTGGGGCGAGCCTTTTGCGTTTGGTACCAGAGGCCGGACTCGAACCGGCACGCTTTTAAGGGCGGGGGATTTTGAATCCCCTGTGTCTACCAATTTCACCACTCTGGCAGGGCTTGTTGGCTGCAGCGCTGGGCTTGCGGCGAAGACGGCGCATTATAGCAATCCAGGCATGGCATGCAACAACAAAGGCCTGGCCAGGCGCTGGATTTGGCCGGCAAACTTCGCTAACCTTGCCGGCCTTTCGTAACCGGCGAGCGGTATGCAACGCGCTGACTTTCGTTTCGATTTGCCTGAGGAACTGATTGCAAAATACCCGGCGGCGCAGCGCTCGGGCAGCCGCTTGCTGTGCCTCGATGGCGTTGGCGGTGAGGTCCGGCATCGGCAGTTCAGCGACCTGCCGGATTTGCTCGATGCCGGCGACCTGCTGGTATTCAACGATACCCGGGTCATCCCGGCGCGGTTACACGGGCAAAAAGCCAGCGGGGGTAAGGTAGAGATACTGCTGGAGCGCTTTTACGGCGAGTCGAAGGCGCTGGCTCAGGTCAGGGCCAGTAAGACGCCCAAAGCGGGATCGGAAATCCGGTTGCTGGAAAAAGCCGGTAACCGTCCAGGTGATATCACGGTCACTGTCACGGGCCGGCAGGACAATTTATTTGAACTGGCGTTTCCCGGGGATCGTGAGATCTTGCAGATTTTGGAGCAGTTTGGTCATGTGCCGCTGCCGCCCTATATCGACCGGCAGGACGAGGCCGCGGATTTACAGCGTTACCAAACGGTTTATGCCCGGGAGCCCGGCGCGGTGGCGGCACCCACGGCGGGCTTGCATTTCGACCAGGCGCTGCTGGACCAGCTGGCAAGCAAGGGCGTACAGAGTAGTTTTGTGACGCTGCATGTGGGGTCGGGAACTTTTGCCCCCGTGCGCGTCGACGATGTACGCGAACACCGGATGCACTCGGAGTGGATTGAAGTGTCTGAAGAGGTGGTCCAGCGGGTCCGCAGCACGCGACGGCGAGGTGGCCGGGTCATTGCAGTGGGCACCACCAGCGTGCGCAGCCTCGAGACCGCTTGTGCCTCGGGAAGCTTGCAGGCGTATCGAGGTGATACCGATATATTCATTTTCCCTGGCTATCGGTTTGCCTGCGTCGATGCCATGATCACCAATTTTCATTTACCCGAGTCGACGCTATTAATGCTGGTTTGTGCTTTTGCCGGTCGGGAAGAGGTATTGGCGGCTTACCGTGAGGCGGTGAACCGGAATTATCGGTTCTTCAGTTACGGCGATGCCATGTGGGTAGAGGGAAGTCGGCCACCGCTGTTACAAAAAATGGAGCAGGGCGAACGATGACGCGCTGTCG
Organism: Cellvibrionales bacterium; assembly: GCA_024645065.1. Lineage (GTDB taxonomy): Bacteria > Pseudomonadota > Gammaproteobacteria > Pseudomonadales > JAHEGP01 > JAHEGP01. Next base: position 16,495 of record JAHEGP010000037.1, read on the forward strand.
CATGCAGTTCGAGCTAAAGGCCGTTGACGGCCCGGCCCGCCGGGGTTGCTTGCGTTTTCCAAGGGGTGAGGTCCAAACGCCTGCCTTCATGCCGGTGGGCACCTATGGCACCGTCAAGGCCATGACGCCCCGCGACCTGGTCGACACTGGCGCCCAGATCATTCTCGGCAACACCTTTCACCTGATGCTGCGGCCGGGCACCGAGATTATCCAGCAGTTGGGCGACCTGCACGACTTCATGGCCTGGCAAGGGCCTATCCTGACTGACTCCGGAGGTTTTCAGGTGTGGAGCCTCGGGGATATGCGCAAGATTAGCGAGCAGGGCGTGGCATTCAAATCGCCCGTGGATGGCAGCGCGGTGTTCCTGGGGCCGGAGGAATCGATGGATGTTCAGCGTCGTCTCGGCGCCGACATCGTGATGATTTTTGACGAATGCACGCCCTATCCGGCCACTGTCGAGCAGGCGCGGGAATCGATGGAATTGTCACTGCGATGGGCGGCGCGCAGCAAGCTTGCGCATGGCGACAACACCGCGGCCCTGTTCGGCATCATCCAGGGCGGGATGTACCCCGAACTGCGTCGGCAGTCCCTGCAAGGTTTGCTGGATATCGGCTTTGACGGTTACGCCATCGGCGGGTTGTCGGTGGGCGAACCGAAAACGGATATGCGCAGGGTGCTCGACACTCTCGGCCCTTTGCTCCCAACGGATAAACCACACTACCTGATGGGGGTGGGCACGCCCCTGGATTTGCTCGAGGCCGTGGCGCGGGGTGTCGATATGTTCGACTGTGTGATGCCCACCCGCAACGCCCGCAATGGCTACCTGTTTTCCAGTCGGGGAGTGGTCAAGTTGCGCAATGCCGCCAATAAGCGCAATGACCAGCCGATAGATGAAAATTGTGGCTGTTACACCTGCCACAATTTCAGTCGCGCCTATTTGCATCATCTCGACAAATGCAATGAAATCCTCGGCTCGCATCTGAACACCCTGCACAACCTGCACTTTTACCAGCATTTCATGGCGCAGATGCGCGCGGCGATTGCGGAGGGAAAGTTCGCCGCCTTCTATCAGCAGAGCTACCAGCAGCAGGGGGGGGCAATGCCGGACAAAAGCGATGTATAAGCTGTGTTTTTATGTACCCGAAAGCCATCTCGACGTGGTAAAGAGCGCGTGCTTCGGGGCTGGTGCAGGGCGTCTCGGCAACTACGATTGCTGCGCCTGGCAGGTGGCTGGGCAGGGCCAGTTCAGGCCGCTGGAA
>JAHEGP010000225.1 GCA_024645065.1 Cellvibrionales bacterium
TTTCCGCGCCTGCTGCTTCTCGCGCTCCTTGCTGGCCGCTCTCACTAGCTGCCCCAGGCGGGTGCGGTCGGCGGCAGGAAAACGAGCCAGCACCTGCTCGATCTCGCCAATGCCCTTGTCCAGCAGTCGATCGCGCATCTGCTCCAGCTGGTGAAACTGTCGGTTTGCCTGTTGTCGACCCTGCTCCCGCCGCAACAGGTGCAGGCGAATGGCAGTGGCATCGATACTCCGCATCAGCTTGCCGATATACTGGAGCTGACGCCGCTTCCCCTCCCGGCTCTTGATGCGCCGAGCCATCGCCAGGGCCTCCAGCAAGGAGTCCGGCAGTCGCATTGCTTCCAGCTCCACTGGCGGCAGCGTCAGCAACTGTTCACCCAGCTTTTGCAGTTCGGTCATCAGGCGTTTCAATTCTGATTTTGAGGGCGTCTCGAGATCATTGTCGAGCCTGGGACCGCCGGGGTTGTGGTGAGAGTCAGGCATGGAATAGCGTCGCCAATTCTGGAGAAGTCAAACAGCCAGCCGCATCGGTGACCGTGGTGAATGCCTTCCCCGGGGGGAGCGCAGGGTCAGCATTTTGTAATTCGCAAGTCAAATGAATCAGCGCCTGCCAACAGGTTAATGACCGGCGCAACGCCAATGATCGACCCGGGTCCGGGGTCATCAACCGGTCACGCCGCACTGTCCCTGGCGCTGCTTTGGAGTGCAGATCAGGCCGGGTCTGGTGAGTTACTCGCCCTCGCCAAAGCAATCATTGACCAGGCAGGCAATGGCATCCAGCGCGTGGCTTTCGTCTTCGCCTTCAATTTGCAACTCGAGCTCGGTACCTTTGGCAGCGGCCAGCATCATCACCGACATGATGCTCTTGCCATCAACCAGCTGGCCATTTCTGCCCATCTTGATTGCGCTACTGAACGCATTGGCAGTGCTGACAAACTTGGCCGCCGCCCGGGCGTGCAGGCCATATTTGTTGATGATGGTGATCCTGGTCTGGATCATGTTAATCCGGGCCCGATGTGAGTGGGTTCAAAGGCGGCACTATTTCGCGATGTCTGACCTGCACCTCATCGCCGCGGTCGAAAAAATGCTGGTAGAGGCGATTGGCGATATAGACAGAGCGATGCTGGCCACCGGTGCATCCGATGGCGACCGTGGTGTAAGGTCGATTGTTTCTCTCGTATCGCGGCAACCATCTTTCGAGGAACTGGCACATATCACTGAACATCTCATCCACCGCGGGCTCTTTTTGTAAAAAAGCGATAACTTCCGGATCCGCTCCCGTCAAGCTTCGAAGTGCGGGGACCCAGTGCGGATTGGGCAGGCAGCGTACATCGAACACCAGATCTGCGTTCAGAGGCAAGCCCTTTTTGAAGCCAAAGGACTGGATCAGCGTCGACATGGTGTTGCCGGTCTGTCGCAGCACGACTTGCTGGATATAGTCCCGCAGCTCGTGGAATAACATCTGGCTTGTATCGATAATGATGTCGGCCAGGTTGGCTATGGGCTGGAGGATTTCGCGCTCACGCACCAGCGCTTCCTGAAGAGCCGTCATTCTATCGCTCAGCGGGTGGCGGCGTCGGGTCTCGCTGAACCGCTTAATCAGTGTATCATCGTGCGCATCGAGGTAAATGACCGAGGTATCGACCGACTTGGGCAATTGAGAGAGCAGGCTTGGAAACGCTGCCAGTTGTTGCGAGGTGTTGCGCGCATCTATACACAGCGCCATGCGCTCATGTTCAGGTGAGGCGCTGCCGAGAACTTCCTCCACCAGCGCAAGCAACAGGCCGGCGGGCAGGTTGTCGACGGTGTAGTAACCAGCGTCCTCCAGCACGTGCAGCGCTGTACTTTTACCCGACCCTGACCGGCCGCTAATGACTACCAGTTTCACACCGCGTGACCCAGCGATGATTTATCAGCACCGGGAGCGAAATTGATCGCGGCCTCATACAGTTGCTGGCTGTCGCCGGCCTCGCGCAGTGCAAGCCGAAAATCCTCACGATTGAACAAACGCGCCAGCTCCGCCAGGGTTTGTAAATGCTCGTCGCAGGCCTGTTCGGGGACCAATAATACAAACAGCAGATCAACCAGTTGTTCGTCCGCTGCCTCGAAATCGACGGGTTCCTGCAGCCTTATCAGCGCGCCGGTAACCTGCTCACACATGCTCATTCGACAGTGGGGAATGGCGATACCCTGGCCAATGGCAGTGCTGCCGAGTTTCTCACGGGCAATCAGGTTTTTAAACAGGGTTCCATAGTCAAGGGCAGGTATATCCTTGCTGATCAGCTGAGAGACATTTTCCAGTACTCGTTTTTTGCTCGACCCCGTCACCGCACAATGGGTGCGGGAAGGGGTGAGTATGGTTTCAATAGACATGAAATGGCTCAGGTCAGCGGCCTACCAGGCCCTGGTGTTTGTCCTTGACTTTTTCCTTGTGCTTGATCAGCTGGCGATCCAGCTTGTCCGCCAGCAAATCTATGGCGGCGTACATGTCCTGCGACTCGGCTGAAGCAGCAAACTCGCCACCAGACACATGAACAGTGGCGTCCGCACGCTGACGAAGTTTTTCAACGGTAAGGACTACCTGGCCGTTGTTGATTTGATCGAAGTGCCGGTTGAGCCGATCAAACTTGCTGATCACGTAATCCCGCAACGCGGGTGTGACATCGACATGATGACCGCTGATATTAATTTGCATTGGCAGCTCCTTAATTGAATAAATTGCCTGTTTCGGTTGCTGAAGCGACGGATTGATCGACGTTTCAGTAGTATCAAGATTACCCCGTTGCGATGACCACTGTCGAGGGGCAGCTTATACCAATCGCTTGCGCTCGTTGGATGGCGGTATCCCCAGGGATTCCCGGTACTTGGCGATAGTCCGGCGAGCGACGTTGATCCCCTGATCGACGAGAATTTCAGCTATCTTGCTGTCACTCAATGGCTTTTTTGGGCTTTCTGCCGCGACAGTCTTTTTGATGATCGCCCTTATCGCTGTGGAGGAGCACTCACCACCACCATCGGTGCCAACATGACTGGAAAAAAAGTATTTCAGCTCGAATATGCCTGCCGGAGTGTGCATGTATTTGTTGGTGGTAACCCGTGAGACGGTCGACTCGTGCATTTCTATCGCTGCGGCTACGTCGCTGAGCACCAGCGGTTTCATGGCCTCCGCGCCATACTCGAGGAAACCCTGCTGGTGTTCGACGATGCAACTGGCCACTTTCATCAGGGTCTCATTGCGGCTTTGCAGGCTTTTGAGAAACCAACGGGCTTCCTGCAGATTGTTTTTTAGGTAGCTGTTATCGGCGCTATCGTCTGCCCGCTTTATCAGCGCCGCATAATTGCTATTGATTCGGATGCGTGGAGCGACATCGGCGTTCAACTCCACAATCCAACGACCGCTTTGTTTGTGGACGAAGACGTCGGGAGTGACATATTCAGTACTTGTCGGCGCTATTTTTTCACCCGGGCGTGGATCCAGTGACTGGATCAGGCCGACGACCTGGCGCAGTTGTTGTTCGTTCAGGCGCAGGCGCCGCGTAAGCAGTGGAAAGTTGCGGGCACCGAGCTCTGGTAATAATTTATCCACCAAACTGCAGGCTTCAGTTCGCCAGGGGGTCGACTCTGGCAGATGCTTGAGTTGCACGAGAAGGCACTCCCGCAGATTGGCGGTCATTGCGCCAACCGGATCGAACTGCTGCAAACGGTGCAGCACGGCTATTACCTCATCGATCTCAAGCTCGAGCATTTCACCCAGCTCGGAAAAAATCTCCTCCACAGACGCGCCCAGGAAACCGCTTGGCAGAACCGCGTCGATTAGCGCCAGTGCAACTATCCGGTCAGTGTCCGACATCGGCGTCAGGTTGAGCTGCCAGAGCAGGTGGTCTTGCAGGGTTTCAGCTGCAGCATTGCGCCCATCGAAATCGAAATCCTCGGTGTCGCCGCTATTGCCAGCGACCGCTGCGGTAGGGTAAATGTCATCCCATTGGCTGTCGACGGGCAGGTCGGTGGGGATGTGGTCGTCGAATCCATCGCTCTCCAGGGTGCTGCCATCCTGGTTGGAATCTGTCGTGGCGGATGGCTCGGTCTCGTTATCCAGTGTGGCTTCCGGGGAGGCAGTGTCTTCGCGCCCGGCGCCGTCATCGGCCTCGTCAGCGACCTCCAGCATCGGGTTGGCATCGATCATACTCTGGATTTCCTGCTGCAAATCCAGCGTCGACAATTGCAGCAGCCGAATGGCCTGCTGCAATTGCGGCGTCATGGTCAGCTGTTGACTGATTTTCAGTTGCAGGGATTGCTTCATGAATCTGGGGCAATTGCCTCGGTCTGGATTTCACGCTGCTATTGAGCGCACTGCGGTGAGTTTAGCTAGGTCCACGGCGCCATGCAATAGCTGTGCCAATTAGTGTAGGGCGTTAGCCTGTGGCCCCGTCTGCGGGCCGCTGATTTGCGGCCTCTGGTTGCTGGCAGGCGCCCCTCACCGAGGCGCTTGCGGTGCGATTTGCAGCGCATTGGAGGGTGGGAAATTGCGATAACGGGTAGCGCTGCTTAGCCGCTGTGATCCATCTGCTGCGCTAGCGCCGCTACAGCTAGTCATAGCTTGAACTGATGGCCGAGGTAGACATCCCTGACCAACTGGTTATCAAGGATGGCGGTGGGGTGTCCATCGGCGATAATCGAGCCCTCACTGACAATGTAGGCTCGATCACAGATATCGAGTGTCTCACGGACATTATGATCGGTGATCAACACCCCGATTCCCTTGGCCTTGAGGTGATTGACAATGGATTTGATTTCGTTGACCGAAATCGGGTCGACGCCGGCAAAGGGCTCATCGAGCAGAATGAATAGCGGCTCTGTGGCAAGCGCCCGGGCTATTTCGGCGCGGCGGCGCTCGCCGCCGGAAAGGGCGACCCCCTTGCTGTCGCGGATGTGGCTGATGTGAAACTCACTCAGCAGGCCTTCCATTATCTCCCGCCTTTGCTTGCGGTTGAGTTCCTTGCGGGTCTGGAGGATGGCAAGGATATTATCGGCCACTGTCAGCTTGCGAAAAATAGATGCCTCCTGGGGCA
>JAHEGP010000226.1 GCA_024645065.1 Cellvibrionales bacterium
GACAAAGCCGTCTCACTGCAGCAGCGTCACTTGCCGCGACTGAACTTCGAGCAGCCCATGCCGCAAATGGCGCCGCTCAAGACTCGCCGCAAGCGAGCTCACCCCCGACCCGCCGCCAAAGCCGATTCCCGCAAGGACTGTGATCGCTACCGCAGCGCCATCAGCAAGCTTGAATATTCCCTGCGCCAGGGTTATGTCGAGCCCGCCGGCACCCGGATGCGCGAGCGCAAGCGTCACTGGAGTACTTTGCTTTACCGCCACTGCTATTAGGGTAAAGGCGACAATTTGTGTCTTATGTCCTGTGAATAGTCTTGGCATCAGCGCCTGCCAGGCCGTTACTCTATGGCCTCGTCAGCGAATTAGAGGAAGCGTCCATGAACGCTGGGTGTTGCAAAACAGTCCCGGTGCTGCTTGCCACTCTTGTGCTGGTCGGTGCCTGTAGTCATCCCATCGAAATTATCGGCGACGGTGATGTACTTTCCGCCAGTGGCAACAGGCATTGCCTGCTGGAGGACCACCAATCAGGCCAGGCAAACTGTACCAAAAAATGGTGACCGGTAACTATGATGAAACCTATTACGGGGTGCCCCGAAATGGCTGGTACTTCCACCGCTGGGCCAATTGCTGCATTGATGTGCCAGGTAATGAATGCAATTTTCTGGTGCCCGCTGAAGCCGTGGAGGGCGCCTATGGCTTGACCGTCGATCCGCTTGTCGCCATCTTCCGCAAGCGGGTCAACTCCGGATTCAACGCCCTGTTTATCGGCCATAGCTTTTTTAGCCCCTTCGCCAGCCGTATGCCATTCCATGCTGAAAAAACCGGCTTTGCCGATCACCGGCAAAGTATCGTATTTTCCGGCGGCGCAAGCGGCTCGCCCGAGGCACTCTGGCGCAACGATAGCAAGCGCACAGCAATTCAGGAAATTCTCGATACCGGCGAGGTTGCGCTGTTTGGCATGACCTATCACCCCCAGTACCCGGGTATGGATGGCTATCGCAACTGGGTGGACTATGCCCTGCAAAACAACGCTGATACCCGGTTTTTCATCGCACTGCCGTGGGCGCCCCTTCCGCAGAGCTCTGATGCCGCCACTTACCAGGCTAACTGGCTCGCCCTGCATGCATCGATCTCCCACTCGATTGTCGATAATTTGCGGGCGGAGTACCCCGCCGTCGATTTCTATTGCATTCCCTATGGCCAGAGTGCCGTAGAGCTGAGATCGCTTTTTGCCGAGGGCAAGTTGCCCGATGTCAAGGCACTGACCGGCGATGCCAGGGAAGCTATCTTCACGGATGAGCTGGGCCACGCCGGCAACATACTGGTCGCCCTGGGAGAGTTGGTCTGGCTGCGCGCGATCTACGGGGTTTCCCTGGAGGCCTATTCCTATGATGCCGGATATAGCGTGGACCTCGGGAAAATTGCGGATACCATCATGGGAGCTCACGACCCGGCCTATGACGCACCCGATCCAGGCACATCGCCGTAGCGGCGAGTCGATAGGTGTCGACTTCAATGACAAGGCGCCTTATCCTGCCGAAGAGCTAACGATACACATACGCAGGTTACGATTGCTGCCGATGGGCCCTGATACTACAGCAAAGGTTATCCAAGTCATGCTCCGCTCGATCTCGCTTCGATTCTTCCTGGCCTTCCTCCTGGTCGGCATGATTGCCTGTTCGGATTCCGACGATCACCTGGATTCAACACCGCAAGCGCCTGCCCTGAGCGCCGAGGTTCGGCGCACCGAGTACGGTATCCCCCACATCACCGCCAGGGACTGGGCCAGCCTCGGCTACGGCTATGGCTACGCCTATGCCCAGGACAACTTCTGTATCGCCATGCGCGAGATCGTGTCTGCCACCAGTCGCTCCGCGGAATTGCTGGGCGAGGAGCAGGGCGATGTGGTTTCGGACTTCGTGTTGCGCGCCGTGCTGGGCACCAGGGAGGAGTTTCGCGAGCGCCTGCTGGGCGACACCGAGAGCGAGGCCTACCAACTGGGCAGGGGCTTTGCCGCAGGCATGAATCGCTTTCTGGCCGAGACCGGGGTCGAAAACCTGCCAGGGGGTAGCGCAGGCTGTCGCAACGCCCCCTGGGTATTCGCCATTGATGAGACCGACCTGTGGATGATGATAGCCCGCATTGGCCTGGGGGGCAGTTCTGATCAGGGCGCGATTCGCCAGGGCATTTACGATGCATCCGGGGACGGTGGCATCCAGGCGACGGGCGCTGCCCCTTCCATGCAACAGCTCAAGCAAAGCATGCGCCGCCTGGTGCCCGAGATGACAGACAACCGTGGTGGCAGCAACGCGCTCGCCGTGGGCGCTGACCTGAGCCAGACCGGCAAGGGCATCCTCCTCGGCAACCCCCACCAGCCCTGGAATGGCGCTGGCCGCTGGTACGAGGTGCACCTGACCATTCCCGGCGAGTACGACGCGGCGGGTGCCGCCCTGCAGGGGCTACCCTGGGTAGGCATCGGTTTTAACAATGCGGTGGCCTGGACCCATACCGTTTCCTTCGCCACCCGCTTCACCCTGTTCGACCTGGAGCTCGACCCCAACGATCGCTTTCGGTATGTCTTCGACGGCGAAGCACGGGAGATAACCGGCAAGGAAGTATCCATCCAGGTCAAACGGACGGACGGTGCGCTGGAAACCCGTACCCGCACTTTTTACAGCTCGCACTTTGGCCCCATCGTAAACCTGAAGGGCGTCGACCCGGCTCTGGATGGCTGGCCCATGTTTACCGGCAACGTACTGTCTCTGCGCGATGCCAACCTGTTGACCGATGTCCGAGCGGTGGACCAGTACCTGGCCATGGGCAAAGCACAGTCCATCGGGGAATTTACCGAGGCCCTGAAGTCGATTGCAATACCCGTATTCCATACCGTGGCAGCCGACCGCTTCGGCGATGCCTTCTACGGCGAAGTGGCGATAATACCCCACGTGACCCAGCAGCAACTGGACAGCTGCAAGCAGGGCATCGTGCCGCAACTGGTGACCGGCAGTTCCAACAATGCCATCATCGCACTCGACGGCAATCGCTCGGCGTGCAACTGGGGCCAGGACCCGGACACCCCCGCCGGCACCAATATCTACGGCTACGATGCGCGCCCCAAAATCCTCACCAGGGACTATGTCGGCAATAGCAATAACAGCTACTGGCTCAGCGATGCCAACAATCCCCTGACCGGCTACCCGGTGGTATTCGGTTGGCTCGGCCACGAGAACCAGCAACAGTTCCTGCGCACCCGCATAGGGCATTTGATGGTGGAGCAGCGGCGCCAGGCCAGCGACGGCTTCGACGCGACCCCCGGCTTTACCCTGGAGTCGGTCAAGCAGTTGATGTTTCGCAACCGGGTGTATGGCGCCGAGATCAATCTGGCCGACGTCCAGGCTATCTGCGCGGGTGCTGAACCCCCCGGCATCACCAGCGAGCAACTGGAACGCGCCCGAAGTGCTTGCACTGTGCTCGCCAGTTGGGACCAGCAAGTGGATACCGATAGCGCCGGCGCCCAGGTATTCACCGAATTCTGGCGCAACATTCGCAGCGAACTCAGCGGTAGTTTTTCCAGCGTAGTCGAAAGCGATGAATTCTGGCTGGTGGATTTTAATCCCGCTGACCCGCTCAATACGCCCAGCGGCATCGACACCAGCGTGGCAAACAACCAGGCGCTGGTGATTGAGTCTCTCAGTGAAGCCGTGCTTTCACTGCAGGCCGCGGGGGTGGCTCTGGACGCGCCCTGGTCAGTCACCCAGTACTACCCGCGCAACGCGGTGAATGTGCCGATCCACGGTGGCGATCCCAATATGGGCGTCTACGGCGACATTTCAGTCGATCTGGACCCCGGTGGTTACTCCAATATTCGCTCCGGCAACTCATATGTCCAGGCCGTCACCTGGGACGACAGCAATTGTCCCGTCGCTGACGCCATCCTGGTGCATTCCCAGTCCAGCGACCCGGACTCGGATTACTACGGTGACCAGACCGCGCTCTATAGCAGCAAGGGGTGGGTGCGCTACCCCTATTGCGAGGATGCCATCGAGGCCGCCCAAACCGGGGCAACACTCGTACTGGAAGAATGAGCGACCGGTGGTGGTCGCCTTGCAGGTAGCCCCGCCATAAGCGAGCCTTGAAAACCCGCTAGCAAACCCCCATAAATTGAGTAGGTCGGAAGGGCTGAGTGAGTTATAATGGTCTTTCCGGAAACACAACCGATCAAGGGGGCGATCTGGATTCGACGACGGTTACGAAACTCTTGTGTGCATGTCGTGATGGTAGCGAATCACGTTAATCCAAAGCTGCAAACTATTAGTTGCCAACGACGACAACTACGCTCTAGCGGCCTAAACCCCTGCTAGCAGTCACTAACGGATGCTTGTAAACGGAACGTGACTGTCATACAGAACAAGCTAGCGATGAAGCTCGCCTGAGGCCGATTCGCGAAACCCTAATCAGGATCGCCAATGACGTCCTGCCCGTCGGGCTGTCTGCGGCTAAATCAATTGACGGATTCTAAACATGTAGAGCGCAGAGCAGAGGACTGACGGACGCGGGTTCAATTCCCGCCGCCTCCACCAATATTGAAGCCCCAACTGTTATCGCTTGGGGCCTTTTCTTGCCTGATCGCGCCGGTTCCTGTGTGTTCCTGCGGAAGCCTGCGGACTTCGCCGGTCAGCCTCTCGACCCGGTTCTGGGTACATACCACTCTCTCCTGGCCATTCCTCGCTCCGACCTCGCTCCCCGTAACTGGTCCGAAGTCCGCAAAGGCCGCAAGTCTGCCCTATACAGATCAATGAGTTACCCGTGGACTAATCAAACAGTTGGATTGCAGCATTGGCTGCCGGAGGGGACACACGCTCACCCCAGCGAGCTATCGCACTTGCAGTTTGTCAGAAACTCGCATATATGTTTCGTACATAAACACGACGACCAAGACCGCCGAGCTGATTCGCCAGCGCATCCAGGCGATGCCGATTGGAGAGCCTTTCACCCCGACGGCATTCCTTGAGTGCGGCACGCGTGCGTCCGTCGATCAGACCCTGTCGCGCCTCGTCAAGG
>JAHEGP010000227.1 GCA_024645065.1 Cellvibrionales bacterium
ATGTGGATGAAGATACCTGGCAAATTGCGATGGTCGATGTGTATGACGGTCGTGGCGAGTTGTGGCGCTTCCATGAGGGCCACGCCATGGTTCATTACCAGGTCAAGATTCCCTGGCTGGCCGCCGAATCGCAGTATGATCTGATAGTCGGGCGCTATGTGGTCAGTGGCTTGAGCAATGAAATGAAAGGCTACCAGGCGGAGTTCAATGTTCAGGGTGTCTCGATGGGTGATTACACCCCATCGGCCCTGCGTCGCGCCGGTCGCTGAGATCGTCGTTGCCCCGACGTCGTCATTGCCAGACAGCCCGGTGTACTGTCGTATCCATTGATGGCGCAGTTAGTTCATTAGGGCAAGGGGAGCGTCGATATTCCTTACACCTGGCCTGTGTGAAACCTTTCCGTTTTACCCTAACACTTTGATTTATAAGTAGGTATTTTTCATGGCATGGATATTGCTTCGCTATTGGTAAAGGGCAGAGCCGCATAAAGCGGCTGTCTTTTCCGGGTGAATAAATAGCATTTAGGGGGCGAAGCAATGAAGAGTGCGAAGAAGCTGATCGTCGCCGTGGCCTTATCCTGCGCCAGCGCATTACTGTCCGGCACGGCCAGTGCAGCCATATCGATCCCCACGCAGATTGACCTTAACGTCCACAAACTGGTTGCTGGCCAGGATATCGGGCAGGGCTTCGAATTCGATCTCTACCAGCCTTTTAGCTTGACGACCTTTGAGCTGGGTGGTGGCGATTCAGCCGGCTTCAGCCCCTACGTGGGTTTTTTCGTGACTGAAAAATCCCCGGGCTCTGCGCGGCTGTCGAGCGTCGAAGTGACCGGAAGTGCTTATCACGGTTTCTACCACTCCATCGCCTGGGCGAGTCCCGCCGACAAGCCCGGGTTACCGGAATGGCTGGATTTTCTATCGGCTGTGGTCCCTGACAACGGTGCCGGGGGTGTTTGCCTCGCCACGTCCTGCGCATTTGATGTGACTTTCACCAACGCGACCTCAGAAGTTCCACCGCCAGCCGCCGCTTGGCTGTTCGGCTCGGGCCTGATTGCCGTTGCGGGCATTGCCCGTCGGCGCAAGACCCTGGGCGCCTGGTTTTCCTGACAAAGTGATTGCTAGTCCGGGGTAAGCCGGGCAATTCAAACGCATTAGTGTGCCCCCTGGGTGCGCGGGCTGGTGGTATTGGCGGCCGCCTGCTTGCCTTGCGAGCGGCGGCATACTCCGAGCAAGCAGTCATGGACATGCCTATTGGCACCATTGTCTCCAAGACGTTCACCATGCCCAGGGATTTCCTCAATCCCGCGGCCGGCGAAGTCATCATCGAGACGCGGGTATTGATTCGGCGCGAACAGGGCTGGGCGGCGTTGCCGTATATCTGGCGCGAGGACGGCAGCGATGCCGATCTGAGCATCACCGGCGGCACTCGCCAGGTGAGCTGGATTCACTCCGATGGCTCCACGCGATCCACCAACTATGAGATTCCCGACACCAACCAGTGCAAGACCTGCCACAGCATTACCCGGCCGGAAACCGGTAGTGGTCGGAACTTTGAGACCGTGCTGGAGATGATCGGCCCGAAAGCGCGCTTCCTTAACCGGGATAACGATTACGACGGTCAGACCGTGAACCAGTTGACCTACATGAAGGAGCAGGGCGTGCTAGTGAGCTTGCCGGACGATCTCGACACCATCGATACCGTGCCGCTCTGGACCGATACCGCGGCCAGCCTGGAAGATCGTGCCAAAGGCTATCTCGATATCAACTGTGCGCATTGTCACCGCCCTGCAGGCTTTGCCAGCAACTCGGCCCTGTTCCTGGATTACTGGCGTCCAGTGGATGAGACCTATGGCATCTGCAAGACGCCGGTGGCGGCGGGCGCGGGTTCCGGTGGCCTGCAGTACGATATCGTGCCCGGCAATGCTGCCGAGTCGATTTTCGACTACCGCATGGACTCTAATGAGCCCGATGTGCGTATGCCGGAAATTGGTCGCACCCTGATCCATACCGAGGGTGTGGCACTGGTGCGAGAGTGGATTAACAGCCTGGTGGGCGTAGCTACCGTTTAACGCCTGCGACTTAGAGTGGCGGTTGTGGGTAATAGCATAGCAAGGCGCAGGAAGCCCGTGATGGCCTGGGGCGGCAGTAATCGGATGGATGGGAAGCGAGAGGGGAGGTTTGGTGCAGGAGTGCCGGCAGCGGGGTGTGCTCCCGCCGCCGGTGGCGGGTATTAGATAACCCGCTTCATTGCGGTCATGTAACCCCGAAGCTCTTCGCCCACAATTTCTATCATATGGTTGCGAATCGCATCATTCACGGCAATCAGCTCCTGGTTGTCCACTCCGGTGTCGCTGCTCTGGAGGCCGGTGCCGATGACATCGGTCCCCATTTTGGCCATAAAGCCCTGCAACAGGGGTCGGCAGGCCTGGTCGAACAGGTAGCAGCCATACTCAGCGGTGTCTGAAATAACGACGTTCATCTCGTAGAGCTTCTTGCGTGCGATGGTATTGGCGATCAGCGGTGTTTCGTGAAGTGATTCGTAGTACGCGCTCTCCTCGATAATACCGGCGCTCGTCATGACTTCAAAGGCGAGTTCTACGCCGGCCTTGACCATCGCCACCATCAGTATGCCCTTGTCGAAAAATTCCTGGTCGCTGATGTTCACAGAACTTGCATCCGTTTTCTCGAACCTGGTTTCTGCGGTCTGGGCGCGCCATGCCAACAGGTTGGCGTCATCGTTGGCCCAGTCTGCCATCATGGTGCTGGAGAAATGACCCGACATGATGTCGTCCATGTGCTTCTCAAACAGTGGGCGCATCAGTTCCTTGAGTTCTTCAGCCAGCTTGAATGCCAGAATCTTGGCGGGATTGGACAGCCGGTCCATCATATTCGTGAGGCCGCCATGCTTCATTGCTTCGGTGATGGTTTCCCAGCCATACTGCACCAGTTTGGCGGCGTAGCCGGCGTCGATACCTTCCTCGATCATCTTGTCGAAACAGAGAATCGATCCGGTTTGGAGCATACCGCAAAGAATGGTCTGCTCGCCCATCAGGTCGGATTTCACTTCGGCGATAAAGGATGATTCCAGCACCCCGGCCCGGTGTCCGCCGGTGGCGGCCGCATAGGCTTTGGCAATTTCCAGGCCATCGCCATTGGGATCATTTTCCCGGTGCACTGCGATCAGGGTCGGCACGCCAAAGCCCCGCAGGTACTCCTCGCGCACCTCGGTGCCGGGGCACTTCGGGGCGACCATCACCACGGTGAGGTCGTCGCGAACCCTGGTGCCTTCTTCCACAATATTGAAACCATGGGAGTAGGCCAGGGTGGCGCCCTGCTTCATCAGGGGCATGATCTGCGCAACGACAGAGGTGTGCTGCTTATCAGGCGTCAGGTTGCAGACCAGGTCGGCCTGGGGAATCAGCTCTTCATAACTGCCAACGACAAAACCATTTTCGCTGGCATTGCGCCAGGATTGGCGCTTTTCGGTGATGGCTGAATCACGCAGGGCATAGGACACATCGAGCCCACTGTCGCGCATGTTCAGGCCCTGGTTCAAACCCTGTGCGCCACAGCCGACGATGACGACTTTTTTGCCGCTAAGGTATTGGCATTCGTCGGCGAATTCACCCTGGTCCATGAAGCGACATTGGCCAAGTTGCTCAATCTGCAGGCGCAGTGGAAGGGAGTTGAAATAGTTGGTTGGCATGTAGGGGATCTCCTCGAATCGGTGTAACCGGCTGGAATTTTCAGCAGGGCGCGTAACATAGTCGAAATGCCGTGTTGCATAAAATGAATTATTCGGAATATTATGTTGCATAATATGAAACGCGAGCCTGAGAATGGATGAAAAGAGTCTGCGCTTGTTCGTCCACCTGGCGGATGAGTTGCATTTTGGACGTGCTGCAGCCAAGAGCCACATGAGCGCTTCGGCAGCAACGCGGATGATCCAGCGCCTGGAATCAGACCTCGGTGTCACCTTGCTAGAGCGTGATAATCGTAGCGTACTGCTGACCCGCAGTGGCCAGCAATTCCTGGCCTATGCTGGCGATGCCTTGCAACGCTGGCAGACCATGCTTGGAGGGCTCCAGGAGCGTCAGGGTGTGCCATCGGGTGCGTTGAAGATGTACTGTTCGGTCACCGCAAGCTATTCGGTGCTTGCGGAGATACTACCCGCCGTGCGCCGGCACTATCCGGGGATAGAAATTCACGTTAATACCGGCGACCAGGCGTTGGCGCTGGATCGGGTTGAGAAAGGCCGGGAGGATCTTGTGATTGCTGCCCGTCCGCGAGTACTGTCGGGCAAGCTGGCATTCCAGACCCTTGCTCGTTCCCCCCTGGTGTGTGTTGCGCCGGTGATATCCTGCCAGGTCAGGAGCATGCTCGACAGCGAAAGCCCCCTGGATTGGTCAACCGTGCCGGTGATTATTGCCCAGGGAGGTCTGGCGAGAACGCGCTTCGAACAGTGGTTTCGAGCCCAGGGCATCGAGCCCCTGGTGTATGCCTATGCAAGTGGCCATGAGGCGATCGTGAGCCTGGTGGCGCTGGGCTTCGGTTTGGCGGTTGTACCGCAACTGGTGTTGGACAGCAGTCCATTGCAGGGCCGGGTAGCCATAGTGCAACAGGGGCCCCAGCTCGAATCCTTTGATATTGGCCTTGTAGCACGGCGCCAAAGTTTGCGCGATCCTTTGGTGTCTGCGGTATGGGATTTGGCGGGGCAACACAGGTATACTGGCCGCTACCAGCCGAGAGACACGGCGGTTGCGCAAGTGCAAGATCGATAGACAGACAGACAAATTGATGGGTTGACGGGCGCGATGGATGATAAAGACGAACAGCCTTCAAAACCGGTATCGAAGCTCGAATCGACCATCCCGGTGGGTGAGCACTTCGAAGAGGTCTCTGAAGATGGCAAGCGGGTAAGGCATCGGGGAATATTCCTGCTCCCTAACATATTTACCATGGGTGCATTGTTTGCCGGTTTCTACGCGCTGGTGGCCGCCATGAACGGGCATTACGAAAATGCAGCGATTGCGATTTTCGTGGCAATGTT
>JAHEGP010000038.1 GCA_024645065.1 Cellvibrionales bacterium
TGGCCTCCCCCGCCGGTATTGAGTCTGTCGCTGCTGCCGAGTCTGTAGCGGGTGCCGAGTCTGTCGCGGGTGCCGAGTCTGTCGCGGGTGCCGAGTCTGTCGCGGCTGCCGAGATTGTGCCAATGGCCGCGACGCTCCCATCATCACCACCTCCGCCACCTCCGCAGGCGCCCAGCAATAAGACCAGGCACAAGTTGATCGCATGGGAAAATGCTTGCCTCTTCATATGCATTAGAACCTTCTTATGTAAAAACCCCAAGCGTAACCCGTTAACGAACATCACCCATTGACAATTCTCAAACCGCGACCCTGGATGCGCCAAACTGTGACACGCTGCCCCCGCGTTCACCCCATGCGCCCGGTATTTTCCTATGCCGCTGTATTGTCATAACCAACAGGGGTTATACTGTCTGGTCGAGCCAAAACTTCAGCCCGGCGCCAAAGCCTTAACCGGAAACATGAAAAAGCCCCCCAGCAAATCCGAAATTCGCAGGCAACTTGAACAACAGGTTGGTGAATACGTCGACCAGGGAGGGAAAGTTAAGCACATCCAGCGCGGGATCAGCGGGCGCAGCGATGCATCGACACCGCTTGGCGCCAATACTGCATTTAGCGAGCCACGCAGGGAGCGCACATCGATGCACGAGGTAGTGGCCACTCTCGAGGCGCGACGACGCCCAGCCAGCCGGACCAAGGCGCGCTCGCCCCAAGCTCGCCAGCCCCAAAAGGTAGCGGTTTACGATGAATTTGGAGAGATCGTTCGCTGGGTGTGGACTGATCACTGAATCGTGGCGACCCTTTGCAATCTGCATTCACGCCCGTCCTGATTGACCCCGGGTGCCCCCCTGTGTTATTCAAAGCTATTGCTTGAGAGACATTAAATCGACGAATCCAGCGTCAACGAGTTGCGGTCGTTGACAACATATTATTTGCGAAACGAGGTAAGTTCTATGAACGCTCAATCCAGTGCCGCCATGGCCAGCCCGGAGGCAGTCGTTCCCGTTCAGGAAACCGACCCCGATAAAATTCGGCAGATGCTCCAGGAGGCGCTGCAACTGCAACGCGAGAGCTTTCTGCAGGGGCCAACGCCCGACCACAAACAACGAGTCCACGATCTGCTCACGCTAAAGCGCATGATCAACGAAAACCGTGATGCGATTATCGAGGCGATCAACCAGGACTACGGCAATCGTTCACGCCACGAAACCCTGTTCGCGGAGATCATCACCGTGACCGACGGTATCAACAGCACCATCAAGGATCTCAAGAAATGGATGAAGGTACAGCGCCGTCACGTCGACAAGTCTATGTTTTTCGGCGCAAAAAACCGACTCATTCCCCAGCCCCTCGGCATCGTCGGCCTGATCATTCCGTGGAATTTCCCGGTAAACCTCACCTTCAGCCAACTCACCGCTGTATTTGCGGCGGGCAACCGCGCGCTGGTCAAAATGTCGGAAAACTCGATCAACCTGACCCGCCTGCTGATGGACATTTCGGGTAAATATTTTGGCGCGGAAAAACTGAAGTTTTTTGAAGAGACCGGACGGGTCGGCATCGAGTTCTCGCAACTGCCCCTGGACCACCTGATATTTACCGGTTCCGGCCAGACCGGGCGCGCGGTGATGGCGTCTGCCGCGAAGAACCTGGTGCCCGTGGTGCTGGAGCTTGGCGGCAAGGCTCCGGCGATTATCGACCCGGAGTACCCCCTCGACAAGGCGGTCGAGCGAATCATGTATGTCAAGCAGTTCAATGCCGGCCAAATCTGCACCAATGTCGACTACGTGTTTGTGCATGAAAGCCAACGCAACGACTTTATCGCCACGGCCACAGCCTATGTTCAAAAGCACTGCCCGGATATCAACAGCAAGGATTACACCGCGATCATCGACGACCGTTCAGTCAAGCGCCTCCTGGATACCCTGGAAGATGCCCGCGCCAAGGGCGCCACGGTCATTAATCTCGGCGGCAACCAGGAGGTCAATGTCGAGCAACGGAAGTTCCCGTTGCACCTGGTGCTGGACACCACCCCGGAGATGACGATTCGCCAGCGTGAAACCTTCGGACCACTGCTGATGGTGCTGACCTATCACGAGCCCCAGGAGGCGATCGATTACATTAATCAGCACGACAGGCCGCTGGCACTTTACCCGTTCACCAACGACACCAAGCTGGCCGACCATTATATCGATCGCATCATGTCGGGTGGGGTCAGTGTCAACGATGCGCTGTTCCATGTCGCCCAGCACGACCTGCCATTCGGCGGCGTCGGGCCCAGCGGTATGGGTCACTACCACGGCTATGAGGGCTTCACCACCTTCTCCAAGATGCGGCCGGTGTTTTACCAGGCCAAGACCTCGTTTACCAAATATCTGGCGCCGCCCTACGGCAATTTTGCCACCAAGGTGCTGGAGTTTATGGTCAAGCGAAAAAGCTAGGGCAAAACTGCCTGGTCCTCTTTCAGGGTGATATTGTCGCATGCAGAGCTTACCAGATGATTCAAGTCAAGGCGTAGCCTGCAGGAAATGGCGCGCCCTTTTCAAAGGCTGCAACGATGGATTGGACCATCTGGTAAGCTCCCTCCGGAAATACGGCAATATCACCCTGAAAGAGTACTAGGAAGCGGGTGGTGGGTCCTGATGGGCCTGCCTGTCACAATTCAAGGTGATGTTCACCACTGTGACCGCGCGCTTTAACGGCGCGGTCATGGTCGCTGTCTTGCCTGCTGCTATTTTTACCCGCCGATCAAAAGGGGTCTGGGGACCGTTGTGAAATACTGCCCGGCAGTGGACCGCAAAATCTTCCTTGTTCTTGACACTCAGCATGACCTGGTTGCCAATATTTGAACTGGCCACCGCCAGCTCGAGATCGTTCAGCTCGCTACTGACCTCGATCGGGAAAACGCTCTGCGCCTGTGTTGAGGCGCTGGCCAATGGCAGGATGACTGCCAATACTCTCAGGGGGTGCAGCATGTTCATGCTCGCTCCTTACGCGTCGGGTTACAAGTCGCCAATCAGGCGCTGCTGACTTCCATCCTGCCACACAGCATTCGGACTGGCAAAAACGCTGCCGCGGTTTGTATGGGTGGCAGGGTCAATGGCCGTGCGTCCGACGTTCCTACCGCACATTCACTCGATGCCACAGGGCTCATGCCTCGCACCGCAGCGGCATTATATACCCGGTCTATCGGCCCCAGCTCTGCGCTAACTTGCCGCACGACGTCTTGCACCGCTGCCGTGTCAGTGACGTCGATATTGAAGGGTTTGATCCCCGAGCGACCCTCGATGGTTTCGGCCAATCCCGTCGCATTGACATCCAGTGCCGCTACCCTGGCACCCTGGTCAGCGAGATTGAGTGCGGCCAGCTGGCCCATGCCACTGCCATCGCCGGTAATCAGTACAACCTCTCCGTAAAACGCCATCCATCCGGCCTCCTCAGCTGTTATCGTAATCCTCCGCCTATGCTCCCAACTATAAAGACTGCTGACCGTCGCCTGTTGGATTTTTCACTCGATTCAACATACCCTGCAGCCTGGCAACCAGGATCATCCTGAATGAGCAATACTATTCGCAATCTGGGAACTATCTGGCGCACTATCGGAGCCAACCGGGGCAATGCCCTGGCAACCCACGTACTTGGCAGCCTGATTGCCTATGTCGTGCTCACCCCTCTTGCCAGCCTGCTGCTTAATATCGCCGTATCCCGGTCTGGCCATACCGCGCTGTCTGACCAGGAAATCCTGTTTTTCGTACTCACACCATTCGGGCTGGCAAGCCTGGTCGTCCTGGGGGCAATCGGTATCACCGTGGTTGCCTTCAAGCATGCGGCCTTGATGGCGATTCTTGAGGCCAATTACCGCCAGCAGCGGATCAGCTACAGCGATGCCCTGTTTTTCATCTCCCAACGCAGCCTGCAAATTTTGCGGCTGGGCATGATGATGATTGCCAGGGTGCTGCTGTACCTGCTCCCTCTGCTGGGCATTGCCTGGCTGGTATTCAGGTTTTTCATGGGTGAGAGCGACATCAATTACTATCTTACGGTCAAACCGCCCGAATACTGGTATACCGCAGCGCTGCTCGGCGGCCTGACACTTGTCACCGGGGTACTGCTGCTGAGAATGGTGACCGGGTGGGCCTACAGTTTGCCCCTTGTTCTGTTCAATGGATACGGGCCAAAAGCAGCGCTGGAGCTGAGCCAGCAAACCGCTATCGGCTACAAGCGCCCGATCGTCGGCTGGATGCTTGCCTGGATACTGCTCGACACCGCGCTACTCGCTGCCGCCATGGCCGTGATGTTCTGGTTAGGCAAACAGATGCTTCCGGCACTGGTCGATTCGATGCAATTGATGGCGCTGGGTCTGGCAGCCGTGCTGTTAAGCGGTGCGGCGCTTGCCGTGCTGGCCACCTTTGTCAGCGCGGTGTTTTTCAGTGCGATCGTGCTGCTACTTTACCGTGACGCCGGCTTGCACCGCGATCTCGCCGAAAGCGTGAAAGCTATTGACCCCTCCGGCAAGGCATCGCCACCGGGACGCTGGATAGGCCTTGCTGCGGTGGCGGCGTTACTGGTCGCTATTGCCTTCAGTCATCTCCTGCTCAAACGCCTGGCTGGGGATGATATCAGTGAGGTAATTGCCCATCGAGGCGCCTCCAGGTTCGCTCCTGAGAATACCATGGCCGCCATCGAGCAAGCGCTGGCGCAGGGTACCGACTGGGTGGAAATTGACGTGCAGGAGACTGCGGACGGGGCCGTTGTCGTCATCCACGATCGCGATCTGAAGAAAGTAGCCGGGGTCGATCTGGCCGTCCATAGCTCTACCCTGGAGCAATTGCAGTCGGTGGACATTGGCTCCTGGTTTTCGCCCGAGTTCAGCGACCAACGCCTACCGACCCTGGAGCAGGTATTACTTGCCTGCAAAGGCAAGGCGCGGGTGATCATCGAGTTAAAGTATTATGGTTATGAACAACAACTGGAGCAGCGTGTCGCCGATGTGGTTGAGACCACCGGCATGAGCCAGGACATAATGGCCATGTCCCTGAGCTATGAGGGCATCAGCCGCATGCGGGCACTGCGGCCGGACTGGAAAGTTGGCTTGCTGACGTCGGTCAGCGCCGGCAAGCTGGCGGGGCTTGAACTGGATTTTTATGCCATCAATGCCGGCTTCGCCAATCGACACCTGATACGGTCGGCCCACCGCACCGACCGCCGGGTTATGGTGTGGACCATCAACGACGCTATTGGTATGTCGACGATGATGAGCCGCAGGGTAGACGGCATTATCACTGACGACCCTGGACTGGCCCGGTCAGTGCTGCAACAGCGCGCCGGTCTCGGTGGAGGGGAGAGAATGCTGCTGGAACTGGCCAGTTTGCTTGGCCACCAATCCCCTTACCTTCAGCAATGATCGACAACAGGAGCCCGCCATGTGGTGCCGTCTGCTGCTAACAACTTTCACCGCCCTTTACCTGCTGGCGCTCGGGCTGTTCGCAATTGGCACCTTCGGATTGTGGGGTAACGAGCAAGACCCATTGGCGGCGGTCTTCCTGCTACCCCTGGGCCTGCCCTGGCAGCTGTGGATCGATCGCGCTCCGGAGACACTATGGCCGTGGCTCGCCGCGCTGGCACCCCTGTTGAACCTGCTGCTGCTGGCAGCCTGCTGCCTTGTCCTGCGGCATTACCAAAAGTCCTAATGCAAGGCCAGGGAGGCAGCGGAACCAGAATTCAAGTAACTTATCCCCGGGTGCGCCCCGGGATGATGCACTGTTATCGATCCAGTCCCGCTAACTCTCCCCGGTTTCCCCGCTAGAGACAAAGTGTGGCGCACAAAAAAGGCGGGACCAGCCCGCCTTTGCATCAGTACAGGGAATGCCCGGCCTAGTTGATCCTTTCCACGACCGTGGTAATCCCCTGGCCCATCCCGATACACATGGTGGACACGCCCAGGGTCATGTCCTTTTCCTGCATCACGTTAAGCAGTGACCCGGTTATGCGAGTGCCAGAGCAGCCAAAGGGGTGGCCAAGGGCAATCGCACCGCCATGCAGGTTCACCTTCTGCTCCAGGTCGTCAAGCAGGTTGAGATCCTTCAACACCGGCAGCGCCTGGGCAGCGAAGGCCTCGTTCAGCTCGACGCACTCGATATCTTTCATACTGAGCCCCAGTTGCTTGAGCGCACGATTGGTCGAGGGTACAGGCCCGTAGCCCATGATCGATGGATCGACACCCGCCACTGTCATTGCGCGAATTTTGGCCAGCGGCTCGAGACCCAGTTGCCGGGCTTTCTCAGCCGACATGACCAACATAACCGACGCGCCGTCAGATAGCTGAGAGGAGCCACCAGCGGTAACCGTACCGCCCTTCGGGTTAAACACCGGCTTCAACTGGGCAAGCCCCTCAACAGTGGTCTCCGGACGAATCGTCTCATCGTAATCGACCGCCCAAACGGCGCCGGACTCATCGTGGCCCTCAACCGGAATGATTTCACGATCGAACTTGCCGCTGACCGTAGCCGCGTGCGCCAGGCGATGAGAGCGTGCCGACAATTCATCCATCTGCTCGCGCTGGATACCGTGCATCATCGCCAGGTACTCGGCGGTCATGCCCATCATCCCGGCGGCCTTGGCGACGTTGAGGCCAAGCTTGGGATTGGGATCCACCGATTCCATCATTGGCAGGTGGCCCAGGTGCTCTACCCCACCGACGACGTACACATCGCCCAGCCCGGCCATAATGCTGGCGCTGGCGGTGTGCAGGGCCGACATCGAGGAACCGCACAACCGGTTGACCGTCTGCGCCGGGATAGTAAAGGGCAATTGCGCCCGCAACAGGATATTGCGCGCAATATTGAAGCCCTGCTCTTCCCGCTGCAGCACACAACCCCAGATCAGGTCGTCTATTTCTGCCGGGTCCAGCGCCTCATTGCGCGCCAGCATGGCCTTGATGATAACCGCCGACATCTCGTCGCTGCGGGTGTGGCGAAAACAACCGTTCTTGGAACGCCCCATCGCGGTACGGCCGTAATCTACAATCACTGCGTCTCTTGGATTCAAACTCACAGAGTATCTCCTCTAATTTTGCCGACAGCCTCAGCCGTAATAGGTTTCATTGTTAGCCAGTTTAGCCCGCAGACCTTCGGTCGGTTCATAGCTGATGCCCAGATTGCTATAGCTATCAGCCATTTCCACAAACTGCTTCAAGCCGATGGTATCGAGCCAGCGCATGATCCCGCCGCGGAAGGGAGGGAAGCCCAGCCCATACAGCAGGGCCAGATCGGCCTCTGCCGGGCTCTCGACAATGCCCTCTTCCAGGCAGCGGGTCATTTCATTGGCCATCGGCACCATCATCCGGGCAACGATTTCTTCTTCGCTAAACTCCTTGCGCTCCGCCACATGCGGTGACAGCAGTTGATAGGCCGCATCGCTGGCGGTCTTGCTCGGTTTGCCACGCTTGTCGGTCGAATAGTCGTAAAAACCCTTGCCGTTCTTCTGCCCCAGGCGCCCGGCTTCAAACAGGATTTGCGGTGCAGTGGTGAAGTTCGGGGTCATCCGATCGGGGAAACCCTCGGTCATCACCCCGGCGGCATGAACACCGGTATCGATGCCCACAACGTCGAGCAGGTATGCCGGCCCCATTGGCCAACCCCACTTCTGCATCACCTTGTCGATGACCTCGAAGTCGGCACCGTCGCGTAACAATTTGGAGAAACCGTCCCAGAACGGAAACAGTACCCGGTTGACCAGGAACCCGGGGCAATCCTTGACCACCACCGCTTTCTTGCCCATGGCATTGGCGTAGGCCACGGTGAGTGCGATAGCTGCATCGGAAGACTTCTCACCACGAATCACCTCCACCAGCGGCATGGCATGGACCGGATTAAAAAAGTGCATGCCGCAGAAGTTTTCAGGTCGTTGCAGGGCCTCTGCCAGATAGGTGATAGAAATGGTTGATGTATTTGAAGTCAGGATAGTGTCTTCGCGTACCTGCTTTTCAACTTCGGCCAGCACCGCGTGCTTGACCTTGGGGTTTTCCACCACGGCCTCCACCACAATGTCGACGTCGTCAAAGTTGTCGTAGGCAAGCGTAGCGTCGATGTTATTCAACACCTCACCCATCCTGGCGGGAGTCATGCGACCGCGATTAACCCGCTTCGACAGCAGCTTGGCAGCTTCGCTGAGGCCAAGATCGATACCCTGCTGGGCAATGTCTTTCATCCGAATCGGCGTGCCGGTCACCGCGGACTGGTAGGCGATACCGCCGCCCATGATGCCCGCCCCCAGCACGGCCGCTTTTTTCACCTTGTGTTCAGCTTTCTTTTCCCAGTTCCTGGCTTTCTTGCCCAGCAACTGGTCAGACAGGAACACTCCAACCAGGGCCCGGGCAACCGGCCCCTGGGCCAGCTTGGCGAAGGTGGCGGCCTCTACGTCCAGGGCCTCTTCCAGACCCATTTTGCGCGCGGTTTCCACCGCCGTGGCAGCGGCAACCGGCGCCGGATAGTTCTTGCCTGCCTGCTGGGCAATCATCGACTTGCCGGTAAAAAATGCCATCGTCGCTTCGACATCGTTGATGACCATCGGGCTGCGCTTCGCCTGGCGCCGGCTCTGGTAATCCAGTTTGCCGTCGATGGCGCGCTGCAGAGTCGTCAATGCCGCGCCGCGCAGTTGGTCGGGCTCCACTACCGAATCCACAGCGCCGGCTTTCAGGGCTGCATCCGGACGCTGGTCCTTACCGGCGGCGATCCACATCAGGGCTTCATCGACCCCGATAATACGTGGCAGGCGAACGGTTCCACCCCAACTCGGGATAATCCCCAGCTTGGTCTCGGGCAGGCCGACCTTGGCCGCCGAACTCATCACCCGGAAATCACAGGCCAGACAAGCCTCGAAGCCGCCGCCGAGGGCATAGCCGTTGATGGCCACCACGGAGGGAAAAGGCAGGCTCTCGAGGCGATTGAAGTTTCTGTTGTTAACCGCAGCAAACTTCTTGATTGTTTCTTCTCCAGCTCCAAACAAGCCGGTAAACTCGGTAATGTCGGCCCCGACAATGAACACTGGCTTGGCACTGGACACCAGCAAGCCCCTGATGCCGGACTCAGTCTCCAGGGCGTCCAGCGCAGCGGCGAGATCATCGACCGTTGCCTGATTAAACTTGTTGACCGATTCGCCCTGCAAATCGAATACCAGCTCGGCGATACCGTTTTCAAGCCAGTCCACCTTGAGCGAATTGCTTTGATAGATCATGTCGATTTCCTGTGTAGTTACTTGTTTCCCGATACCAACAAACGCCAGTATGATCCGGAGCCAGTGGCGCATTAAAGCCGGACCCACCGCACGGGTCAATTATCTGGGACGTAAAATAGTTCGACCCAATCGGGCCTTCAACGCCGGGCAGCGCTCCGCAGTGACCGCCTGGGGCGCTTTCCTGCAGTGGCGGGGTGGCGGCGGCTCGCCGGGCGCTGCTTGTTGCCCTTGGGCCCGGAACTGCCTGCCGGAACCAGACAATTGTCACCCTCGCCGATCAGTTCCTGCCGTCCCATTGCCACCAGCGCCTGACGAATCTGCGGCCAGTTGGCGCTGTCGTGGTAGCGCAACAGGGCTTTCTGCAAACGCCGTTGCTCCGGCTTGCGGGGAATGTAGACCCGCTTGCTCTTGTAGCCCAACTTATGCAACGGGTCACGCTCGGAGTGGTACATGGCAGTTGCCAGGGACATTGGCGAGGGGTAAAAGGTTTGCACCTGGTCGAGTCGATAGTGGTTGCGCTTGAGCCACAGCGCGAGATTGATCATGTCCTCGTCCTCACAGCCCGGATGAGCCGCAATAAAATAGGGAATCAGGTATTGCTTCTTTCCCGCTTGCTGCGAATACAGCTCGAACATGTCCTTGAATTCCCGGTAGCTGTCCATGCCCGGCTTCATCATTTTACCCAAAGGCCCCGGCTCGGTATGCTCAGGCGCGATTTTGAGGTAGCCGCCGACGTGATGGGTCACCAGCTCCTTGACGTATTCCGGGTCGCGCACCGCCAGGTCGTAGCGCAGCCCCGAGGCGATGGCGACCCGCTTGATGCCGGGCACGGCTCGCGCCCTGCGATACAATTCCGTCGTTTGCCGGTGACTGGTTTCAAGGTTTTTACAGATGGTCGGGAATACGCAGGACAGGCGGCGACAATTGGCCTCGATGGTCTTGTCCTTGCAGCCAAGGTGATACATATTGGCGGTGGGTCCGCCGAGATCGGATATCGTTCCGGTAAAGCCCGGCACCTGGTCGCGAATGGCAGCTATCTCGCGCAGCACCGATTCCTGAGAGCGGCTCTGGATAATGCGCCCCTCATGCTCAGTGATAGAGCAAAAGGTACATCCTCCGAAACAACCCCGCATGATATTCACCGAGGTGCTGATCATATCGTACGCCGGAATTTTCTCGTCACCGTAAGCCGGATGCGGACGCCGCTGGTAAGGCAGGTCGAACACACCGTCCATCTCACGGGTCGTGAGGGGGATCGGCGGCGGGTTGACCCAGATGTCCCGCGCTCCATGCTTTTGCACCAGAGCCCGGGCATTGTAGGGGTTGGACTCCTGGTGCAGCACCCGGGAAGCATGGGCATACAGCGCCGAGTCGTTGCGCACTTTCTCGTAGGACGGCAAGCGTACATAGCTGGTGGCCGGATCGAGGGCCTGCCTGCTCTGCAGCGGCATGGGAACGATGCGCAAAGCCTGAAGATTGTCGCCCGACTTTGCCTGCTGCGTTTTCGATGCGGCACAACTGGCCGCATCGGTGCCGTGGTCATAGTCATAGGGGTTGGCTATTTTGTCTATATTGCCGGGCCAGTCGATGCGCGTGGAATCGACTTCCGTCCAACCGCCGGGCGGCGCTTTGCCGAGCACGGCAGTGCCCCGGATACTGTCCAGCTCGGCTATCGTCCTGCCATTTGCAAGCTGGTGTGCCAATTCGGTTATCGCCCGCTCGGCATTGCCGTAAAGCAGGATATCGGCGTTGGCGTCGACCAGCACCGAACGGCGTACCTGGTCACTCCAGTAGTCGTACTGGGCAATTCGGCGCAGACTGGCCTCGATACCGCCAATCACCAGCGGCGTGTCCCGGTAGGCTTCGCGACAGCGTTGGCTGTAGACAATGACCGCCCGCTCGGGGCGTTTGCCTGCTCCACCGCCGGGAGTGTAGGCATCATCGCTGCGCAGGCGCAGGTCTGCGGTGTAGCGGTTGATCAGCGAGTCCATGTTGCCGGCAGTGACGCCAAAGAACAGGTTTGGCCGTCCCAGTGCAGTAAAAGCCTCGCAGTTTCGCCAGTCGGGTTGGGCAATGATGCCCACCCTGAAGCCCTGCGCCTCCAGCAAGCGCCCCATCACCGCCATGCCAAAGCTCGGGTGGTCGACATAGGCGTCCCCGGTAACAATGATGATGTCGCAGCTGTCCCAGCCAAGCTGGTCCATTTCCGCGCGGGACATGGGCAGATAAGGCGCGGGACCCAGGCATGCAGCCCAGTACTTTGGCAGTGAAAATATATCGCGTGCAGCAGCAGTCATGGCGTGGCCGGAGGAGGGAGTCGCAATGAGAATAATTCCCATTCTGCCAGAAAGCGCGATTTTTTGACAGGCGTAAAGCAGGCTGATGGTTCCGCTTGCACCGCGCTCATCCGAGCGCCCCCATCAGCTTAATCAGCTTGCGTTGATATTCTCTATTGCCGCAGCCAGCTCCAACTGGCGCTTTGCCTCCTGGTAGTGGAGGATTTCAACCAGCTTGCCATCGACCACTACCACGGCCTTGCCCTCGCTCTCGGCCTGTTGCCATCCGGCAATCAGCTTGTGGGCTGCGGCCAGATCCTCTTTTGAAATTCCAAAAGCGGCGTTGGCTGCTGCTATTTGCTTGGGATGAATCAGGCTTTTGCCATCAAAACCCAGGTCGCGGCCCTGTTCGCAGGCTGCCTCGTAGCCGAGGGCATCATCCAGGTCGAGGTGAACCCCGTCGATGATTTCCAGGCCATTGGCTCGCGCCGCCAGCACACAGAGGTTAAGCGAGCCGATAAAGCCCAGACGCTCCTGGGTATGACGCACCCGGGTTTCCTTGGCCAGGTCCGACGTGCCCATGACGATGCCGCGCAGGCGCGGATGGGCCCCGGCAATCTCGCGAATATTGAGTATACATCGAGGGGTTTCCGCCATGATCCAGAATTCCACACTGTCGGGGCAACCGGCATCCTCGAAGGCATCGATGGCGTCGACCACGTCCGCCACAGTGGATACTTTCGGAATGAGCACCGCGTCGGGGGGGGTGGGGCCTGCGCTGACGGCAACGACATCGTCTGCACCCCACGGCGTGTCCAGCCCGTTGATCCGCACCATTAGCTCGCGCCCGCCATAGCCGCCGCCGGCAACCGCAGCCACAATCTGCTCCCGCGCCACAGCTTTGGCATCCGGCGAAACGGCATCTTCCATATCGAGGATCAAACCGTCAGCCGGTAGCGACTTTGCCTTTTCGAGTGCTCGCGCGTTGGAACCGGGCATGTAAAGTACTGAGCGACGGGGGCGAATGGTCATGGCGTTCATCCTGAGTTGTTCCAAAACGCGCCATTATACAGAAGTCGCCGGGTTGCGGGTAAGCCCGTCGGGCCTGGCAATAAAAGCGCTGGCAGCGGCAAAAAAGATCGCTTTGCCACGCCAGAGCGTATGCAGCAGTCGAAACCCTGAAACCGAAAACACGCGGTGCGCCGGCGGGCCCAAACCATTATAATGCGCTGGCATTGGCCCTAAGTCGATGGGAGCTTCCACTCCCACGCGACATCCCGCCCGCAATTAGCCAACAAGCTGGAGTGAACATGACTGGAACTGTGATCGACAATGATCAACTACTCAACCAGGCCGAGACTGCACTGGTACAGGCCCGACAGCTGGTGCATACGTCGCTGGCCGACCTGCGTTTGCGCAGCCTCGACGGTGATCGTGTGTCACCGGAGAAACTCGATCAGCACCAACTGGTTTCCTACGAACTGGCGCTGTGCTCCTCCGAGTCCGCCGCCGCTCAGTTTATGCTCGACTACGCCCGGGAATTGCACGCCACCGCCGGGGATGCGCCGGGCTCAGTGCGCTTTGAAGATCGCCTGGCCGCCCTGTTTTGCGCTGAGGCGGTGAACTCGATTGGCGCCAGGCTGCGGGCCCGGCCCACCGATTTCGGGCTGGATGAGGCCACCATCACCGCTGCCCTGGGTGAGACAGCCATCGTCAATTTCCTCGCCCAACAACTCAACGCCAGTAATATCGCCACCGTCGGCCAGCAGGCCTGTGAACGAGGTGGCGACCTTGGCGCCGACCTGCTCGATGACGACCACGCCATGATGCGCGACAGCTTCCGCCGCTTCGCCGACGATGTTGTGATGCCACTGGCCGAGAAAGTCCACCGCGAGGACCTGATTATCCCGGAACAGATCATTGGCGCGCTGCGAGAGATGGGCTGTTTTGGCTTGTCGATACCCGCGGCTTACGGCGGCATCCAGGATGACGAACACGAAGACAATATGGGAATGATCATCGTCACCGAAGAGCTTTCCAGAGGATCCCTCGGAGCCGCCGGCAGCCTGATCACCCGCCCGGAAATCCTCTCCAGGGCCCTCAAAAAAGGCGGCACCGAAGAGCAGAAGCAGTACTGGTTGCCGAAACTTGCAGCCGGTGATCCGCTCTGTGCGGTTGCCGTCACCGAGCCCAACTATGGCTCCGATGTGGCAGGGGTTCGCCTTAAAGCCACCCGCACCGAAGGCGGCTGGCTGCTCAACGGGGCCAAGGCCTGGTGTACCTTCGGCGGCAAGGCCGGCGTCCTGCTCGTGCTGGCCCGAACCAACCCCGACCTCGCCGCAAAACACAGAGGCCTGTCCACTTTCCTGCTGGAGAAACCGGTCTACGATGGTCACGATTTCGAATACGAGCAGGAAGGCGGCGGCAAGCTGACCGGGCGTGCTATCGCGACTATCGGCTACCGCGGGATGCATTCCTTTGACCTGTTTTTCGACAATGTATTCGTTCCCGAGGACAACATGCTCGGCGGCCCCGAGGGCGAAGGCAAGGGCTTCTACTACACCATGGCCGGTTTCGCCGGCGGCAGGATCCAGACCGCCGCCCGTGCCGTGGGCGTCATGCAGGCCGCATTCGAGAGATCGATTACCTACGCCCAGGACCGGGAGGTCTTCCAGCACCCCATCGCCGACTACCAGCTCACCCAGGTGAAACTGGCCCGCATGGCAGCCTATCTCGCCGCCTGTCGCCAGTTCACTTTTGGGGTTGCGAAGCTGATGGATCAGGGCGAGGGCGACATGGAGGCCAGCATGGTGAAGCTGCTGGCCAGTAAAACCGCCGAATGGGTTACCCGAGAGGCGCTGCAAATCCATGGTGGTATGGGCTATGCAGAAGAAACGCCTACCAGCCGTTACTTTGTCGATGCGCGGGTGCTGTCCATCTTCGAGGGAGCCGAGGAAACCCTGGCCCTCAAGGTGATCATCAAAACACTGCTGGAAAACCTGCCCAGCCAGCCCTGAGGAGTCCCTGCCATGACAATTTCCATACAACTCGCACCGCAGCCGGAACTGGCTGGCGAGGTGGAGGTCGACCTCAGCCGGGTGCGGCAGCCCCAGTACGGCCGCTACCTCGACGAGTGCAACCCGGGCCAGGTGTTTGTCCACCCCCGGGGCTACACCTTCGAGGCTGGCAATATGTCGGCCTTTGCCCGCACTTACATGCAAACCAACCCGCTCTACCTGAATACTGACTACGCCAGGGCCCACGGCTTTGCTGACCTGCTGGCCAGTCCGCAAATGGTGTTCAATGTTACCCTGTCCCTCGGGGTACAAAACGATTCCGAGAAGGCAATCGCCAATCTCGGCTACTACGATGTGCAGTTCCTGCAACCGGTCTATCCCGGCGACACCCTGCATGCCTACACCAAGGTACTCGAGCGCAAGGAACGCGGCGGCGACAAGCCCGGGATCGTCAGAATACGGACGCTTGGGGTCAACCAGCGCGGCGAAAACGTGCTGCAGTACGAGCGCAAGATCATGGTGGGCGTACGGGGCGACAGGCTGCCGACAACCCCGGCGCCGGAAAACCCGCTGGAATTCCCATGGCTGGACGCGCCGCGCCTCGACCTCCCCGTTACCGCCGCGACCGGGCTTGCCAGCCTGACCGGACCCAATACCTACTGGGAGGATTTCACCCCGGGCGATGTAATCGTTCACGCCAATGGCCGCACTATTACCGAAGAACACATGGCCCTGACCTACGCGGTGGGCAACAGCCACCCACTGCATTTCGACCGGGTCTTCAGTAGCGGCCTTGCGGGCAAGATGAGCGGCGAGCCGATTGTCTACGGCGGTCTGGTATTTGCCTGGCTGGATGGTTTGGCCAGCCGCGATGTCAGCGAAAACGCCGTCTGGGAGCTGGGTTTTACCGAGGGTTACCACACCCAGCCGGCGGTAGCAGGCGACACGGTGGGTGCCCTGTCCCGGGTTTTGGCCAGTGAGCCCCTGGCGGATTCCGAGGCACTTGGCGTCGTCACCCTGCAACTGATCGGCGTGAAAAACATCTCCGCGGCAGCGGCCCTGACAACCCATGGCGCCGACCTGTTCGTCAAGGAAGACAGCAAGCGCCACTTGGGCAAAGAAAAAATTAGCGATAAAATATTTGAAATCGAGCGCCGCCTGCTGATCAAGCGCCGCCCCGCATAAAGGAAACCAGACATGGCGACCAAGCCCGCTCCTGCCGATCGACCGTGGTTGATGCGCACCTATTCCGGCCATAGCTCCGCCCGCGCATCCAATGAACTCTACCGCATGAACCTGTCCAAGGGCCAAACCGGACTTTCAGTGGCCTTCGACCTGCCTACCCAGACCGGCTACGACTCGGACCACCCGCTGGCCCGGGGTGAGGTCGGCAAGGTCGGCGTGCCGATCTGCCATATCGGTGACATGGAAGCCCTGTTTGATCAGATCCCGCTGGACCGGATGAATACCTCGATGACGATCAATGCCACTGCGCCATGGTTGCTGGCGTTGTACGTGGCGACTGCCGAGCGCCAGGGCGTGGACCCGTCGCAATTGCAGGGCACCACCCAGAACGACATCCTCAAGGAATATCTATCCCGCGGCACCTATATTTTTCCGCCGCAGCCCTCGGTAAGGCTGGTTACCGATGTGATCTCCTACACCGTGCAGAATATTCCCAAGTGGAACCCGACCAATGTCTGCAGCTACCACCTGCAGGAAGCCGGTGCGACCCCGATGCAGGAGCTGGCCTATGCCCTGTGTACCGCCACCACTATTCTCGACGCGGTGCGCGACTCCGGGCAGATGGACGGCGACAGCTTCAAGCAGGTGGTGGGCCGGATTTCCTTTTTCGTCAACGCCGGCATCCGCTTTGTGGAAGAGACCTGCAAGATGCGTGCTTTCTGCACAATGTGGGAAAAGCTGGTGACCGAGCGCTACGGCGTCACCGACCCCAAGCTCAAGCGGTTTCGCTACGGGGTGCAGGTCAACTCGCTGGGATTGACCGAATCCCAGCCGGAAAACAATGTGCAACGTATCGTGCTGGAAATGTTGGCCGTCACCCTGTCGAAAAACGCCCGCGCCCGGGCGATCCAATTGCCGGCTTGGAACGAAGCCCTTGGCCTGCCCCGCCCCTGGGATCAGCAGTGGGCGCTGCGGATGCAACAGGTACTCGCCTTTGAAACCGATCTGCTGGAGTACGACGACATCCTCGAGGGGTCGCCGGTTATCGACGCCAAGGTCGCAGCGCTAATCGCCGGAGCCGAGGCCGAAATGGAGCAGGTCGCCACCCAGGGCGGGATGGTGCCCGCTATCGAAACCGGTTACGTCAAACGCGAGCTGGTAAAGAGTCACACCGAGCGGCTGCGTGCCATAGAAAGCGGCGACCTCAAGATTATTGGCGTTAACTGTTTCCAGCAGACCGCTGAATCGCCCCTCACCACCGGGACCGACAGCGGCATTATGAAGGTCGACAGCCAGGCCGAGCAGGACCAAATCAATGCACTTCAGGCATTTCGAGCGAGTCGCAACCCGGCCGAGGTCGAACGCAGCCTGGCGGCGCTTCGAGCCGCTGCCAAAGGTACCGCCAATATCATGCCGGCATCCATCGACTGCGCCCGGGCGGGTGTTACCACCGGCGAATGGAGCCAGGTATTGCGCGACGTCTTCGGCGAGTACCGCGCCCCCACCGGCATCGATATCTCCGGCACCAGCCAGGGCCAGTCTGCTGCGGCCGGCGCCGTTCGCGAGCGCGTCAAACAAACCGGCGCCGAACTGGGTCGCCCGCTGCGGCTACTGATTGGCAAACCCGGCCTCGATGGCCACAGTAACGGCGCCGAACAAATCGCTGTCAAGGGGCGTGATGTCGGCTTTGAAATCGTCTACGAAGGCATCCGGCTGACCCCCAGGCAGATCGCACGGGCCGCTCAGGAGGAGGGTGTGCACCTGATTGGCCTGTCGGTACTCAGCGGCAGCCATATCGAACTGGCTGCCGATATCGCCAATGAACTGGCACAACTGGGGCTGGCGGACCTGCCGGTAATCATCGGTGGA
>JAHEGP010000228.1 GCA_024645065.1 Cellvibrionales bacterium
CAGGCATGAGATCCCGGTATAACCAACCCGAGCCCAGCAAGCTGGCGGTTTTACCGCCGGCTAACAAAGGCGCCAGATCAAGCTCCCCTGGGCGCAGTAATCGCTCCTTGCCATGCAGCACGACACCCTCACCGCTGCGGCTATAGCAGGCGAAGTAGAGTTCACCCATCCGCGCGTCCACACAAACCAGGGCCAGCTCTCCATCAGCCGCTGCCGAACACTCGAACCTACCCCATGCCATCGCCGCCAGTGAGGAGACGCCCAGCACCGGTAGACCGGCACCGTAGGCCAGCCCCTGCACCACTGCGGCGCATATCCGCAGTCCGGTAAACGATCCGGGGCCACGTCCGAAGGCGATCGCGTCGAGCTGCGACAGTTGCAGTGAGTGGCGACCGAGCAGCTCATCCACCATGGGTAGCAGCAGGCGGGTATGATCACGAGGAGCCAGTTCAAAAATCTGGTCGATCTCGTCGCCCCGCAGCAGAGCGGCGGAGCAAGCGGCTCCAGAGGTATCAAGAGCTAGTATCGCAGTCATTCTTCGCTCCATTAACGGGCGAGGCATTCAATCTGATTTTTACTCTCGCGGCAACGGCCAAGGCTTGATATTCTGGCGCAAAGTAAAAAAAACGGACCCTGGGGAGCCTCTGTGGCATGAAGATCTCCGCTATCATTCTAGCTGGCGGAAGGGGTACGCGCCTCGCGGGACGCGACAAAGGCTGGATTCACCACCAGGGCACACCGCTGATCAAGCGGGTGCTGGAGCGGCTGCAACCCCAGGTCGATGAGATCATCATTAGCTGTAACCGCAACCAGACGCGCTACCGGCGGCTGGGTTTTCCGGTGGTGACAGATTGCAGCGATGACTTCCCCGGGCCCCTGGCAGGTATCGCCGCCGCTGTGCACCTGTGCAGGGGCGATGCCGTATTACTGAGTCCCTGCGACACTCCCAGACTGCCTGCGGATCTGGCTGCCAGATTACAACAAGCCTTGCTGCGAAGCGGCGTCGATGGCGCGATACCCAGGGACAGTTTTGGACTGCAATATCTCAGCAGCCTGGTGCGCCATGAGGCTAGCTATGGCGCAGTCAAGGCGCTGGAAAACCGCCGCCTGGCAGTGAGGGATTGGCTCGCGACGCTCGACTGCATCGAGGTTGATTTCACGTCGGCGGGCGATAGTTTCAGCAACATCAACCGGCCGGAAGATCTGACAGGGAAGTAGCTGTCAAACCCAACCGGGTCGGTCAAAGGCAGGGCGTTTACGCCGCGATGCCTGATGTCTCGTAGAGAAAGCTAGCCGAGTGCAGTGAAAATCTGATCGCGCACTTCGTCGACCGAGCCACCACCATCAACCTTGACGTAATTCGGTGCCCGGTCACTCTCAAGCCCGCGGTAGAAAGCGACCAGTGGCTCGGTTTGCTGATGGTAGACCGAGAGGCGGTGTCTCACTGTCTCTTCCTGGTCGTCCTTGCGCAGTACCAGCGGTTCGCCGGTCTCGTCATCCACACCTTCTTGTCTCGGTGGGTTGTATTTCAGGTGATAGGTTCGCCCGGACGCCAGGTGTACTCGCCGACCGCTCATTCGCGCCACGATATCGTTGTCGTCGACATCGATCTCGATCACGTAATCTATTTTGACGCCGGCGTCGAGCATCGCCTGTGCCTGCGGTAGCGTCCGTGGGAAGCCATCGAACAGGAAACCATTGACACAGTCGGGTTCGGTAATCCGCTCCTTGACGAGGGCAACGATGACATCGTCAGAAACCAGCCCGCCAGCCTCCATAACCGCCTTGACTTCTCCTCCCAGTGAGGTCCCGGCCTTGATCGCTCCACGCAGCATATCGCCGGTAGAAATCTGTGGTATGCCATATTTTTCCGTCAGGTTACGAGCCTGGGTGCCTTTGCCTGCGCCCGGTGGGCCTAAAAGTATGATGCGCATTTTCGATCCAATCTCCCCTTTTAAATGGTATGTTTCCCGGAGCGCGAGTGTGTACAAACCAGTCGGTCCTGAAGACCGCCAACGATACACCGCTGCCTGATAATGCACAAGTACTGTCGCCCGGGCTCAGGTAAGCCACTGGCCCTGCAGGCAAACCGGAAGCTCTCCCGATTTTCACGCTTGACCACTTGTTGTTGCCACAGTTGACTGCCGATAATCGCAACATAGAGCAAACGGAATTCCCGCGGCCGTGGATGCATGCATTATTCTCCCTGCTTGGCCTGGTGCCACAGAGCCTGCCATTGCTGTGGATCGACATCAGCGCTGTCGCTCGACTCGCTGGCCAACTGTTGCTGCATTCGATTAAAACGCTGCTCAAACTTGATATTGGCGGCCCGCAATGCGGCCTCAGGATCTACCTTCACGTGGCGGGCGAGGTTGACCACGGTGAACAGCAGGTCACCTAACTCATCCCTTATGCCCTCGTGGTTGGCAGTGTCGATTTCCTGTTGCAGTTCATCGACCTCCTCGCGCAGTTTTTCCAGCACACCGCTACTATCAGGCCAGTCGAAGCCGACCCGGGACGCCCGCTTCTGCAACTTTGCCGCCCGACTCAGGGCCGGCAAAGCCAGGGGTATATCTGCCAGCAGCCCGTGGCGCGACTTGGCGGCCCGCTCCTGCTGCTTGATACTCTCCCACCGGGCATTGACGGCAGGTGCGTCGGGCCTCGTACCGACAACCTTGCCCCGCAGCTCTCCGTCGGGAAAAACATGGGGATGGCGGCGCACCAACTTGTCGAGCAGAAGCTCGATGACATCGGCAAACTCGAATCGCCCTTCCTCTTTTGCCAGCTGACTGTAGAAGATCACCTGGAACAGCACATCCCCCAGTTCTTCCCGCAAATGCTCGAAGTCGCCGCGCTCTATCGTATCTGCCAGCTCGAAACTCTCTTCGAGGGTATGTGGCACGATACTTTGGTAATCCTGTTGCAAATCCCAGGGGCAGCCGGTTTCGGGGTCACGCAGACGAGCCATAAGATACAAAAGGTCGGATATAGCGGAATCCGGCGTTGGCATGCTCAGTTCTCCTTGAGGCGAGCGACGTCGACGATATTGGGGAGCTGGCTGATACGGCCAAGCAGTCGAGCCAGGGCATCGAGCCCTTCAACCTCCATGGTAATCACCATGGTGGCCATGTTGTCCTGCTTGTTGGTATTGGTTCTGGTAGCAACAACATTGATGTGCTCGCTGGCCAGCAATGCACTGATATCTCGCAGCAGCCCCGGCCTGTCGAAAGCTTCGATGCGAATTGTCGCCGGATAGGTCGAACTGGCGCTGCCGCCCCAATCAACTTCTATCAGGCGGTGAGGTTCGTTGCGAAGCAATTGCAGCAGTTTGTTACAGTCACTGCGATGTATCGTCACCCCGCGACCAAGGGTGATATAACCGGAGATGGGATCTCCCGGCACCGGATTACAGCACCCTGCCAGCGTCGTCAGCAATCTGCCGACACCGCGCACTTCAATTCCAGAATCAGCACTCCCGGAACTGGCTTGTGCCGACCAGTCGAACCCCATCTGCTCGGCGGCGGGCCCCTCGGCTAAAAACTGCGCGGCTTTAATCACCTGGCTGGGACTGAGGTCGCCGGCACCGCTTGCCACGTACATATCCTCGACACTGGCATACCTGAAGTAGTTTGCCAGCGCCTTGTAGTCCACCGCCGTAAGCGCCAGGCGGGTAAACTCTCGCTCCAGCAATTTGCGCCCCAGCGCCAGGTTCTGGTCTCGCGCCTGGGCCCTGAACCATTGCTGGATGCTGGCGCGGGTGCGTGACGAGCGCACGTAGCCCAGGTCAGCCCGCAGCCAGTCGCGGCTTGGGGTGCCGCTTTTGCTGGTCAGTATCTCGACCTGCTCCCCGGTTTTCAGGCGATAGGTGAGCGGCACGATACGGCCATTTGCCTTGGCGCCGCGACATCGATGCCCCACTTCGGTATGAATGTGGTAGGCAAAATCTACCGGAGTTGCCCCCTCCGGCAGGTCGACGACATGGCCCTGGGGAGTAAACACGTAAATGCGTTCGTGGGACAGGTCACCAACAATGCCGGCATTCGCGCCAGCCTGCTCTCCGACCTCGTCGTGCCACTCCAGCACCTGGCGCAGCCAGGCCAGCTTGCGCTCATAGCTGTCGCTGTTGGGGTCCGAGTTTCCCCCGGTTTTGTACTGCCAGTGGGCACAGACACCAAACTCGGCGGCGCGGTGCATGTCTTCGGTGCGAATCTGCACTTCCAGCACCTTGCCGCCGGGGCCATAGACAGCCGTATGCAGGGATTGGTAGCCATTGATTTTAGGATTGGCGATATAGTCATCGAATTCGCCAGCGATATTGCGCCACAGTGAATGCACGACGCCCAGGGCAGCGTAGCAGTCCTGCACTCGATGGACCAGAATGCGCACCGCGCGCACATCGTAGACCTTGGAAAAGCCGATTCCCTTACGACGCATCTTGCGCCAGATACTATAGATGTGCTTGGCGCGGCCCTGCACCGAGCCCTCCAGGCCCTCTCGCTGCAGGGAATCCAGCAACAGCGAAATTACCTGCTGGATATAGCCCTGACGATCGAGACGACGCTCATCGAGAAGCTTGGCAATCTGACTATAGTCATCAGGCTGTAAATAGCGAAAAGCCAGGTCTTCC
Organism: Cellvibrionales bacterium; assembly: GCA_024645065.1. GTDB lineage: Bacteria > Pseudomonadota > Gammaproteobacteria > Pseudomonadales > JAHEGP01 > JAHEGP01. Next base: position 4,628 of record JAHEGP010000228.1, read on the forward strand.
AGCTCCCACTTCAGGTGCCCAATACCCAACCGCTGGGCCAGCGGTGCATAGATATTGAACACTTCCCGTGCAACTCTCTGTTGCTTGTAGGGCTGGTCCTTGACCGCACGGATCGCACAGGTGCGCTCGGCGAGTTTGATCAGGGCGATCCGCACATCGTCTATCAGGCCCACTAACATGCGCCGGACATTGTCTGCCTGGGTTTGACTCTGGCCCAGGACCGGCGCGTCATCGGGCTTGATGGTGCGGCTTACAGCGGCCATTCGCAGCACTCCCTCGACCAGCCCTGTAACCTCCTCGCCAAAGGCCTCGTCG
>JAHEGP010000039.1 GCA_024645065.1 Cellvibrionales bacterium
TAGCCATGCAAACGGCCGCATCGACTCAAGGCACGCCCGCGGATGATCTCGTCGCTCGTTTGGGAGGTGCTGTGTCTGCGGTTCAGGATTGTGCCGACGGTGTCCCTACGCTGTGGCTGGCTCCAGCCAGCTTGCTGGAGGTGCTGGGGAAGTTGAAGCCCGACTACCCGGTGCTGTTCGACCTGTTTGCCATCGATGAACGGCTGCGGGAAAACCGCAGCGGGCAGCCGGAAGTCGATTTTACTGTGGTCTACCATTTGTTCGCCTTCAGCCCGGTACGAGAAGTACGCATCAAATGCGGGATGGTGGAATCGGCGTGTGAAATACCCAGTGTCGTGTCGCTTTGGCCCAACGCCAACTGGTATGAGCGCGAGGCCTGGGACATGTTTGGCATCTGTTTCAGCGGGCACCCCAATTTATTCCGTATCCTGCTGCCGCCGACCTGGGAGGGCCATGCCCTGCGCAAGGAACATCCCGCCCGCGCCACCGAGATGGAACCCTTCAGTCTCAGTGCCGAAAAACAGGAAATTGAGCAGGAAGCCCTGCGCTTTCGCCCCGAGCAATGGGGCATGAAAAAGGCTACCGAAGACAGCGAATTCATGTTTCTCAACCTGGGGCCAAACCACCCCAGCGTGCACGGCGTGTTTCGCATCGTACTGCAGTTGGACGGTGAGGTGATCATCGACGCGGTACCCGATATCGGCTACCACCACCGCGGTGCCGAAAAGATGGCCGAGCGCCAAACCTGGCACTCTTTTATCCCCTACACCGACCGCGTCGATTACCTCGGCGGAGTCATGAACAACCTCGCCTATGTCATGGCGGTGGAAAGGCTGGCGGGTATTGCGGTACCGGAGCGGGCACGGGTTATTCGCATCATGCTGGCGGAGTTGTTTCGCATCTCCAGTCACCTGGTTTTTTACGGCACGTTTGCCCAGGACATTGGCCAGATGTCGCCAGTGTTTTATATGTTCGCCGACCGCGAACGATTATTCGGCATCATTGAGGCCATCACTGGCGGGCGGATGCACCCGGCCTGGTTTCGCATCGGGGGCGTGGCCCAGGACTTGCCGCAGGGCTGGGACCGGCTGGTGCGGGAGTTTCTCGACTCCATGCCGGCGCGGCTGCAGGACTATCACAAGATGACCATGCAAAACAGCATTCTCAAGCAGCGCACCGTGGGCATCGGGCGCTACACACGGCAAGAAGCCCTGGACTGGGGCATTACCGGACCGTCCCTGAGAGCAACCGGCGTGGATTTCGACCTGAGGCGGGACCGGCCCTACGGTGACTACGACCAATTTGAATTCGAGGTGCCTGTTGCCCATAACGGCGACTGCTATGACCGCGCCGCAGTGCGCATAGAGGAGATACACCAGAGCCTCCGCATTGTTCGGCAATGCCTCGACAATATGCCGGCGGGCCCCTACAAAAGCGACCACCGGTTGACCACCCCACCGCCCAGGGAGCGGACAATCCGGGATATCGAAACCTTGATCCACCATTTTTTAAACCTTAGTTGGGGCCCGGTGATACCGGCTGGTGAATGCTCCTTTCCGATTGAGGCCACCAAGGGTTTGAACAACTATCACCTGGTCAGCGATGGTGGCACCACCTCCTACCGCACCCGCATACGCACACCCTCTTTCCCCGCGCTGCAACAAATTCCATTGATTAGTCGCGGGCTGATGATACCGGACCTGATTGCGATCATCGCCAGTATCGACTTTGTCATGGCCGACGTGGACAGGTGAGTTCAATGAACCCGGAACTGATCAATACATTGAGCGAGCAGGAGTTGACCGCCATTGATGCCGAGTTGGCCCACGTACCCTGCAAATCTGCGGCGGCAATCGATGCCCTCAAGATCGTGCAGGAATACCGCGGCTGGGTATCCGACGACAGCCTGCACGCCATCGCCCGCCACCTGGAGATGTCCGCCGATGAGCTCGAGGGTATAGCCACCTTTTATAACCTGGTGTTTCGGCGTCCGGTGGGAGAGCAGGTCATTTTGCTTTGTAACAGCGTGAGCTGCTGGATTAAGGGCTGCGACAAGTTGCAGCGAACCATAAGCCGGCAGCTCGGCATCGAGATGGGCGAGACCACGACGGACAAGCGCTACACCCTGTTACCGGTAAGCTGCCTCGGAGATTGCGATCACGCCCCGGCGATGATGATTGGCAAGACCTTGCACCATGATCTGACGCCGGAATCAATCGTCCGGTTATTGGCCGGGGACTGATATGGAGACTCCCTTAACCCGCAACATAGCACCCGGCAAGCCGCCCACCGACATGGGGGCGTATGAACAAAATGGCGGCTACCAGGGGCTGCGGCGAGCGATGGCAGAACTGTCACCGGGCGATTGCCTGCAGTTGGTTCAGGATTCCAATCTGCGTGGCCGCGGCGGCGCCGGCTTTCCCACCGGTATGAAGTGGAGCTTTGTACCCATGGAAAAGGCCACCCCCGGCCACAAATACCTGATCTGCAATGCCGACGAAATGGAGCCGGGGACGTTTAAAGACCGCCTGCTGATGGAACGAGACCCCCATCAACTGATCGAGGGGATGATACTCGCCGCCTATACCATCCAGGCCGATATCGCCTATGTGTTTATTCGAGCCGAATACCATACCGCCGCTGCCCGGCTGCGCCAGGCGATTGCCGACTGTTATGCGAAAGGCTACCTCGGTGAAAATATCCTCGGCAGCGGCTACCGGCTCGACATGCTGGTGCACAGCAGCGCCGGGCGCTATATCTGCGGGGAAGAAACCGCGCTGATCAGCGCACTGGAAGGCAAGCGCGCCAACCCCCGCGCCAAACCACCTTTTCCGCAGGTTAGCGGCTTGTGGGGCCGGCCCACCATCGTCAACAATGTTGAAACCCTGTGCAACATCACCCATATCATCGAGCGTGGTGCCGACTGGTTCAAGTCCCTGGGAGTGGGTGAGGATGCCGGCACCAAGCTTTTTGGCGTCAGCGGCCGGGTAAAAAACCCCGGTTGCTGGGAATTGCCCATGGGCACCCCCATCCGCGACATCATTGAGGGCTGTGCCGGTGGCATGGAGGACGGCTATCAACTGCGTGGCTTCCTGCCCGGCGGCGGCTCTACCGACTTTCTCGTGGCGCAGCACCTGGACCTGGCCATGGACTATAACGTCATCGGCAAGGCCGGCAGCCGCATGGGCACCGGCACCATGATTATTCTCGACGACCGCACCTGCCCGGTGGGCATGGTGAAAAACCTGATGGACTTCTTTGCCCGGGAGTCCTGTGGCTTTTGCACTCCCTGCCGCGACGGCCTGCCCTGGACCAGCCAGATACTGGACGATATCGAAAACGGCCGCGGTTGCAGTGAGGACCTGGCAAGCCTGGAAAACAATATCGGTTTTATCGGCGCCATGGGCAATACTCACTGTGCGCTGGCTCCCGGAGCAATGGAACCCCTGCAAAGCGCACTGAAGTATTTTCGCGAGGATTTTGAACGCCACCTGTCCGCAGACCGTTGCCCCTACGGGGAGGCTAACTGAGATGGTAATCATCAACATCGATGGCCAGGATTACCAGGCGAGGGAGGGCCAGAATATTCTCCAGGCCTGTCTTAGCCTGGGCCTCAACTTGCCCTACTTTTGCTGGCACCCCGCCATGGGTTCGATCGGCGCCTGCCGCCAATGTGCGGTGGTGCAGTTCCAGAATGCCGAGGACGAGCGGGGCCGCATTGTGATGGCTTGCATGACACCCGTTACCGACGGCGCGCGCTTTTCCCTCGGTGGAGATAAAGCCAGCACCTTCCGCCGCAATATCGTCGAATCCCTGATGTTAAACCATCCCCACGATTGCCCGGTCTGCGCCGAGGGCGGCGAGTGTCACTTGCAGGATATGACGGTGATGGTGGGTCACCGCGACCGCCGTTATCGAGGGCGCAAAAATACCCACCGCAACCAGTATCTTGGTCCCTTGATTCACCACGAGATGAACCGCTGTATCACCTGCTATCGTTGCACCCGCTATTACCGCGACTATGCCGGAGGGCATGACCTCGCTGCGATGGCGGCACACGATCATATTTACTTCGGCCGCCACACCGATGGCGTGCTGGAAAATGAATTTGCCGGCAACCTGGTGGAGGTCTGCCCCACCGGTGTCTTCACGGATAAAACCCTGGTGCAGCACTATACCCGCAAGTGGGACCTGCAATCGGCACCGTCGGTTTGTGTCGGTTGCGCAGTCGGTTGCAATACCATGCCGGGAGAGCGCTATGGCAAGCTAAAGCGCATCCACAACCGCTTCAATGCCGAGGTCAATGGATATTTTCTGTGCGACCGCGGCCGCTTCGGGGCAGGCTTTGTCAACTCGCCCCAGCGGCTGGATTACGCCGCCGCGCGCAATGCCGATGGGAGCTACGATGCCATTCAACCCGATGCCGCATTAAAGCTTGCCGCGGAGTTATTGCAGCCCGACAACAAGCTCGCTGGTATTGGTTCACCCCGGGCGTCTCTGGAATCCAACTTCCTGTTGCAGCAACTGGTCGGCGCCGGCAATTGCAGTCCGGGTTTCTCTGCCCTGGACCATGCATTGATTCCCTACACCCTGCAATTGCTGCAACAATCCCCCGCTCGCATCGCTTCGCTGCAGGATATCGAGTCTGCCGATGCGGTATTGGTGCTGGGGGAAGATGTGACCAATACCGCTCCCCGTATAGCCCTTGCGCTGCGCCAGGCGGTGCGCTCCAGAGCCTTCGAGCTGGCGGCAGAGTTGAAGCTGGAGCCGTGGCAGGATGCCGCGGTACGAAATCTGGCCCAGAATCAACGCAGTCCGCTCGATAGTTATCTCAGTGCAGAGAGCAAGCTGGATGATATTGCCCGGCATTGCATTCGCTGCAATCCCGAGCAGATTGCAGATCATGCCAATGCCATCGTCTCTGCCCTCAACGGTGGCACGGCAGACAGTGACAGCGCCAGCGATATTGCCCGGTCCCTGCTCGCGGCACGGCGACCATTGATTGTATCCGGTTCTGGCGCGCAAAGTGCCGCCGTGCTGGAGGCAGCGGCCGCCATTGTCAATGCCCTGCACCGAGTTAACCCGGCAACCATGATCAGCCTGTCGGTACCGGAGTGCAATAGTCTCGGTGCCGCCCTCCTGAGCAGTGATGTTTCACCCTCAATTGCTGCCCTTGCGGAGCGCGCTGTCAAGGGTGATATCGATACCCTGGTGATTCTGGAGAATGACCTGACTCGACGCTGTTCGCCGCAAACCCTGGCTCTGTTGTACGATAACATCAGCAATATTATCGCCCTGGATGCGCTCGATACTGCCACAGTATCGGAAGCTGCACTGGTGCTTCCCTGCGCAACCTTCGCCGACAGCGAAGGAACCCTCGTCAGCAGTGAAGGCCGCGCCCAGCGTTACTTTCCGGTGATTTCCACGACCCTGGATCGACAGCCAGGCTGGTATTGGCTACTGCAGCTGGGGCGTGCCGCTCGACGCGACGATTTTGCCGAACTGCTGCACTTCGATGCAGTTTCAGCGGCCTGCGCCGCTCACTATGGCCAGCTTGCCGCGATCAGCGCCGCAGCGCCGCTCCATGACTTTGTCAGCCATGGTCTCAAGGTGCCGCGCCAGCCCCATCGCTACAGTGGTCGCACCGCGATGCGAGCAAATGTATCGGTGCAGGAACCTCGCCAGACGCAGGATGGCGAGTCGCCTCTGGCCTATAGCATGGAGGGCCTCAATCGCGATCAGGGTGGATTGCTACCTTTTGTCTGGTCACCGGGCTGGAATTCCAACCAGGCCGTGCACAAATTCCAGAGCGAGGCAGGTGGACCACTGCGTGGTGGCAGCGCGGGCGTGCGACTGCTGGATGAGACTACCGATTCTTCCGGATCGCCAGCGGCGAAACCGGGATTGCCTGAGACGGGCCAGTGGCTACTGGTACCGCGCTACCGCATATTTGGTTCTGACGAACTCAGCGTCCGCAGCGAAGTCATTGCCGAACTGGCCGGGGAACCCCTGCTGGAGTTAAATGCCGCCGATGCCGCCAGCCTCGGGCTCGGGCAGGACGACGCCCTGTGCATTGAGGGGGCTGCCGCCATTGCGGTGCGCATCAATGACAGTCTGCCAGGGGGATGCATAGGCTTTAGCGCGGGCTACGAAGCCACCCGCTCACTGGTGGCAGGTTCCCGGGTCGCCGTTAGCAAAGCGGTCGATTGGGCGAGCAGCCGATCTCAGATCATCAGCTCGGACGGGGGGAGCCGCCATGTCTGACGGTTTGACCATGCTGTTCGGGTTGTTTGTGTTGCTGGGTGCGGTCGGCGCGGCTGCGGCACTGACCTGGTTTGAACGCCGGCTGCTGGGAATCTGGCAGGATCGCTACGGACCCAATCGACTGGGGCCATTCGGTTCGGGCCAGGTATTGGCGGATATGCTCAAATTGCTGACCAAGCATGACTGGGTTCCCCCCTTTGCTGACAAGCTGGTATTTATATTCGCACCCACAGCCATCGTGGTGGCGATGTTGCTGGGTTTCGCGGTAGTGCCGTTTTCATCGTCGCTATACATTATCGATCTCAATATTGGCCTGCTGTTTTTCCTTGGTATGACATCGCTGGCGGTATACAGCGTGTTGCTGGGAGGCCTGGCATCGAACAACAAATATGCCCTGCTTGGCGGCTTGCGCTCTGCGGCACAAATGGTCAGCTACGAGGTTTTCATGGGCTTGTCGCTGATCGGTGTGGTGATGCTCACCGGCAGCTTTAGTATGCGAGATATTGTCGAGGCCCAAAGAGACGGCTGGTATTGCATTTCACAGTTTCTGGGCCTGTGCGTGTTCATTGTGGCCGGTATCGCCGAAAGCCATCGCCTGCCCTTCGACCTGCCGGAGGCCGAACACGAACTGACCGCTGGTTTTCATACCGAGTATGGCGGCATGAAGTTTGCGATGTTCATGCTGGGAGAATACCTGGGCCTGATGCTGATATGCTGCATGATAGTCACCCTGTTTTTTGGTGGCTGGCTGGGGCCCATACTGCCGGCCGTGGTCTGGTTCGTGATCAAGGTCTTTGTGTTGATCTGCTTTTTTATCTTGCTGCGGGCCGCAATCCCCAGGCCCCGCTACGACCAGCTGATGTCACTGGGCTGGAAATACATGTTGCCACTGACATTGATCAACCTGGTCGTTACCGGCGCTGTCGCCCTTAGCCTGGCGGAGGTCTGAAACATGTTTGAAGCGGTGTTTTCCCAGTTTCGCAGCATCTGGCGCATTCTAGGCCACAGCTTTAGCCGCGCCGAAACCGTGCAGTACCCGGAGCAAAAGCCCTACCTGGCACCGCGCTATCGAGGTCGGATTGTTCTCACCCTCGACCCGGATGGCGAAGAACGCTGCGTTGCCTGTAACCTCTGTGCCGTGGCCTGCCCGGTGGACTGTATAGCACTGCAGCAAGGGGTGAGGGAGGACGGTCGCTGGTATCCAGAGTTTTTCCGCATCAATTTTTCGCGCTGCATCATGTGTGGCATGTGCGAAGAGGCTTGCCCCACTTACGCTATCCAGCTCACGCCGGATTTCGAAATGTGCGAGTACCAGCGCCAGAGCATGGTCTATGAGAAAGAGCACCTGCAAATTGCCGGCACCGGCAAATATCCGGATTATAACTTCTACCGGGTATCGGGCCTGAAAATTGCGGGCAAGGATAAGGGCGAAGCCCTTAACGAGGCCTCACCCATCGATATCCGGAGCCTGATGCCATGATGGAAGTGCTGTTCTATATCGCGGCATTTATCGCCCTGGCGGCAACGGTACTCGCCCTGACCCGTTCCAATGCGGCGCATGCGCTGATTTTCCTGATCGTTTCCCTGCTGGCCGTGGCGGTGATTTTCTTCCTCCTCGGGGCACCCTTTGCCGCGGCTCTGGAAATCGTCATCTATGCCGGGGCCATTATGGTGCTGTTTGTGTTTGTCATCATGATGCTGAACCTGGGGGAGGCGGGAGAGCAACGCGAAAAACAGTGGCTGCAACCGCGAAGCTGGCTTCTACCGGCACTTCTGGCACTGATCCTGCTGGTGGAGATGGTAACGATACTGGCCACTATTGATACCCAGACCAGTGGCATCGGCGTGTCGCCAAAAGAGGTAGGCTTACAGCTGTTCGGTCCCTACGTGCTTGCGGTCGAGATTGCCAGCATGCTGCTACTGGCGGCACTGGTGGGCGCCTATCACCTGGGTCGTGGTTTTATCGATCGCAGCAAGGGTAAACGCTAATGGCGGGCCTGCAAATACCCCTGGATCACGTGCTGTTGCTGGCGACCCTCCTGTTTGCCTGCGGTTTGGCCGGTCTGATGAGTCGGCGCAATATTATCTTTATGTTGCTGTCGCTTGAGGTCATGCTCAATGCTGCGGCACTGGCCTTTGTCGCCGCTGGTGCCCACTGGGGCCAGGCCGACGGGCAGGTGATATTCATGCTCATTCTGGCGGTGGCCGCTGCGGAGGTATCCGTCGGGCTGGGTCTGGTGCTGCAGGTGCAAAGACGCTTGAAGTCGCTCGATATGGACGGCGCCGACAGGATGCGAGGTTGATATGGCCACGGCGCTGGTATTGATCCCGTTACTGCCAATGCTATCCGCTGCGCTGCTGATGATCTTTGGACGCAGGCTACCGCAGCAACTGGTTGCCATTATCGGCGCTGGCGCTGTTGCACTGTCGGCGCTGTGTGTACTGAGTATTGCGCAACCATTTCTCGCTACCCACCAAGCCTTGCAGGTCCAGCTTTGGAGCTGGATGCAGATTGGCGATTTCTCACCGAATTTCAGCTTTTATGTCGACGGCCTGACCCTGGTTATGATGTCGATCATTACCGGGGTGGGTTTTCTGATTCACTTGTATTCCACCGAATTTATGCAGCAGGATGACAGTTTCAGCCGTTATTTTGCCTACCTCAACCTGTTTATTGCCGCCATGCTGATCCTGGTAATGGCTGACAACCTGCTACTACTCTACCTCGGCTGGGAAGGTGTGGGGCTGTGCAGTTATCTGTTGGTCGGGTTCTGGTATCGCGATCCTGCCAACGGCGCCGCCGCTCGCAAGGCATTTATTGTGACCCGCGTCGGCGATACGGCAATGGCGCTGGGTCTATTGCTGCTCTACACCGAGTTGGGCACCCTGGAAATACAGCCATTGATGACCGCTGCCAACATTCACTGGGTCGAGGGAGACGGGCTGGCCATTGTCGCCACGGCATTGCTGTTAGGTGGTGCGCTCGGTAAATCAGCCCAGATACCGCTGCATACCTGGCTTCCTGATGCCATGGCCGGCCCCACCCCGGTAAGCGCCCTGATCCACGCGGCCACCATGGTCACGGCGGGAGTCTATCTGATTGCGCGCACCCACGAATTGTTCCTGCTGGCGCCTCCTACCCTTATAGCGGTTGCCCTGATCGGTCTACTGACAGCACTGATGGCGGCATTTTCAGCTCTGGTGCAACAGGATATCAAGCGCATCCTCGCCTATTCCACGATTAGCCAGATCGGCTATATGTTCCTGGGACTGGGAGTAGGGGCCTGGGGAGCCAGCGTGTTTCACTTGATGACCCACGCGTTTTTCAAGGCCTTGTTGTTCCTTGCGGCCGGAGCAGTGATACATTGCCTTCACCATGAACACAATATTTTTCGTATGGGTGGGCTGCGTACACGCCTGCCGGTGGTGTTCTGGAGCTTTCTCATCGGCGCCGCGGCCCTTGCCGCCTTGCCCCTGACTTCAGGCTTTTTCAGCAAGGACGCGATCCTGCTTGCAGCCTGGCAAGCACCGGGCATAGGGCCATTGTTGTGGCTGGGTGGCCTGTTGGGGGCGTTGCTGACGGCCTTCTACAGCTTCAGGCTGGTGTTCATCGTATTCTTCGGGGAGCTACAGACCAGTCCCGATAAACAGCCAGGGTGGCGCATGGCTTTACCGTTGGCGCTGCTCTGTCTGCTTTCCCTGGCAGGGGGCTGGATTGGCATCCCGGTCAGGGAAGTATTCCCGCCGCAGGAGGAGCAACATGCTGGTTTTCTGGTGCATGTGATTTCGATCGGTATTCCCCTGCTCGGGGTCTGGCTGGCCTACGCCGTTTACATCAGCAAGCAGATTTCATTCCAGGATGCCGCTGCCAGTCCCAGGGGGCGGCGCTGGAGCCAATTGTGGCTAGCGGGCTGGCGCTTTGATGATTTCTATTCCTGGCTGTTGGTGCGTCCTTACCAGACGATCGCAAGATTTCTTCGCAATGAGCCGGTGGACCGGTTTTACGATTTTATTGCCGCGATCAGCCTGCAATTCAATCACCTGTTAAGTAATCTGCAGAACGGACGGCTGCGGTGGTATGCAACCAGCATGATTATGGGACTTATTCTTATGCTGATTTTAGGCATGGAAGGTGCAACATGATGCTCTGGTTGCTTATTGTCCTGTTGCTGGTGGGAGGAGCGTTCGCCTGGCTGGCCGAAAGACGTGACCCCAATGCTCCGCGCTGGATATCATTGGGCGCCATTGCCCTGGCGTTATTTTACTTTCTCGCCTCCATTGCCAATTTTTCCTCCGGTCAATTGCAGCTGGTCCCCGATGCAAGCCAGGCCAGCACCTGGCTGATGCACTATCGGGTTGACTGGATTCCACGTTTCGGCATTCATTTTGAGTTGGCACTGGATGGGCTCAGCCTGGTCATGGTTGCCCTGACACTTATACTGGGCGGCGTTGCTGTAGTTTCTTCATGGGACGAAATTGACTATCGACCCGGTTTTTTTCACGCCAACCTGCTGTGGACATTGGCCGGTGTCCTTGGCGTATTCATGGCATTGGATCTGTTTTTGTTCTTTGTGTTTTGGGAAGTGATGCTGGTACCGATGTACCTGCTGATAGCGATATGGGGCCACGAGCAAAAAGCCTATGCGGCAATGAAGTTCTTTCTTTTTACCCAGATCAGTGGCCTGTTGATGTTACTAGCCATCCTGTCGTTGGCCTACATGCACCATAGCGCGACCGGTGAGGCCAGCTTTTCCTACTTTGATCTGCTGGGCACCCGGACCACAGGCACGGCCGGCTTCTGGATAATGCTGGGTTTCTTCATTGCTTTTACGGTTAAACTGCCGGCATTCCCCTTTCATACCTGGCTGCCCGACGCCCACACCCAGGCACCAACAGCCGGCAGCGTGATACTGGCAGGTATCCTGCTGAAAACCGGCGCCTATGGGTTGATTCGCTTTACCTTGCCGCTGTTTCCCGAGCAGTCCGCGGCTTTCGCTCCCGTAGCCATGACACTGGGAATCACCGGTATTATTTATGGCGCTGTACTGGCCTTTGCCCAGACGGATTTCAAGCGCCTCGTCGCCTACAGTAGCGTTAGCCATATGGGGTTCGTCATTCTGGGAATCTATGCCTGGAACAGCCTCGCACTGCAGGGCGCGGTGATGCAGATGCTGGCACACGGCCTGAGTACGGCGGCACTGTTTATGACCGCCGGCGCGCTGCAGCATCGCCTGCATACCAGGGATATGCGACTGATGGGCGGTTTGTGGAATGACATGCCCCGTATGGCGGCCACGGCAATGTTCTTCGCCATCGCCTCCCTCGGCCTGCCCGGAATGGGCAACTTCATCGCCGAGTTCCTGGTGCTGCTGGGCTTGTTTGAAGTAAGTCCACTGGCAGCCGCGCTCGCAGCCCTGGGTTTGATCAGTGCAGCGATCTACGCTCTCATCATGATGCAGCGTACCTTTCTGGGCAGCGATGCCGAAACCGATCGGCAGTTGTTCGACTACGGGCCTCGGGAAATGTCTACCATGGCTGTGATGATGATTGGCTTGCTGTGGCTGGGAATCTATCCCCAGGCTGTGTTCGACTTGACCCAACCGGTGCTGGACAGTTTATCGTCCTTCGTTGCCGATGCCGGAGCCAGACCATGAGCGCACCCGATCTGGTGGCCATTTTGCCGTTGTTGGTCCTCAGTCTCGGGGCCGTCACGCTGATGCTGCAGATTGCCTTCAGGCGGGACCCGGCTTGGTCCTGGAGCCTTACGCTGATCACCCTTGTCACCACTGCCTTAGCTTGCCTGGCGGGGCAGGACTATGGCGAGGTGAGCATGCTGATGATTGCGGACGACTACAGCCAGGTGTTCAGCCTGGTATTTGTCGGCAGCGCCACGCTAATAAGCCTTTTGGCAAAAGATTACCTGGCCGACACGGTGGATCAGGAAGAGTTTTGCCTGTTGTTGTTACTGGCGACACTGGGCGCCGTGGTATTGTGCTACGCCAGCCACCTGGCAACCCTGCTGCTGGGTATGGAATTGATGGGCGTTGCGCTATATACCCTGATCGCCTATCCCGACAGTGGCAAACTGCCGCTGGAAGCGGCGATCAAATACCTGGTGCTGTCGGGTGCTGCATCGGCAACCCTGTTGTTCGGTTTCGGCCTGCTTTATGCAGCGACCGGCAGTCTGGAGTTTTCCGAGGTCGGCCGGAGAATCTCCTCATCGGCGCAGTCCGGTAACACCGTTGTGCTGGTCGCCGCGGGAGTGTTCATCATTTCCGGGCTGGCTTTCAAGCTATCGGTGGTGCCTTTTCATATGTGGACGCCGGATGTCTATGAAGGCGCTCCTGCACCTGTTGCCGCATTCCTGGGGACGGTGTCCAAGGCTGCTGTTTTTGTAGCCTTGCTGCGATGGTTGCTCGAGGCCGGGTACTATAACTACCCGACGCTCATTTCCGGGCTTTCGATATTGGCCATGGCTTCCATGCTGGCGGGCAATCTGCTGGCACTGCAACAACAAAATATCAAGCGCCTGCTGGCTTACTCCTCCGTCGCTCATTTTGGCTATATCTTGATCTTTGTCGTTGCGGCTGCCCACAGTAGTGACCATCGATTGCTGGTTGAAGCCAGTGGCTACTATCTGATGGCCTACATGGCGGCAACGCTGGCGGTGTTCGCCCTGATAGGGATACTGCCGTCCCGGGGAGAAAGTCATGAATGTGACCAGATTAGCGATCTGGAAGGTTTGTTCTGGCGGCATCCGTTACCAGCATTGCTGATGGCAATCGCGCTGCTGTCACTGGCAGGAATACCCCTAACGGCAGGTTTTATCGGCAAGTTTTATCTAATCCAGGCCGGCATTGATGCAACGCTTTGGGGACTGCTGGCCGCACTGGTGGTTGGCAGCGGCATCGCTGTGTTTTACTATCTTCGAATCGTATTTGTGATGAGTAAATCCTGCACGGAAGATGGCACCTACGTGAAAGGCGAGATATCAGGCGCTGGTGGGTTCGCCATGTATGTGCTGATTTACCTGATTCTGTACCTGGGCATTTTTCCACAGCCACTAATGGCCTATCTGCAGGCCATTTATTAGTAGAGGCCTTAGGGCCAGGGTGTTTCACTATGCTTAACTCCGTTAGCTTAAGGGACCATATGGTGGCCAACCCGGTGCGTATCAAGCCGGATGCCAACCTCCTGGAAGCGGTTAACCTGATTACCAAAAACAAGATCTCGGGCCTCTGTGTGGTGGATGACGAGAACAGGCTGGTAGGTATTTTGTCGGAACTCGACTGTCTCGGGGGCATTCTGGATGCGACCTACAACGAGACTGACGTTGGAACTGTAAGCGAGTACATGACCAGAGAAAACCTGGTAGTGGCCAGCGTGCGCGACAATATTGTTGAAATTTCCCAGGACATGCTCAAGCATAAACACCGCCGACGGCCCGTGGTGGACGATGGCAAGCTTATCGGGCAAGTGACCTGCCGCCAGCTTTTGATTGCGGTAATGAATTTCAGGCGCTGAGCCAAAGCGACCGCTGTGCCAGACGCTGTCATGATAGAGGTAGGTGCTGGTGGCGGCGCAACACCGCTATACAAAGGCGTTATTGACTACAAAAAACAGCAGCACAGCTTTGCCCGCCGGGTGCTTGCGCCTTGCCGCGTTCCCAAATGCCAAAACAGCTCCGACCAGATGCGCTGCTGTCGGCGCAACGAAGTCCCCATCACCTTTACTGCCAGTGGACCATGCGCACCAACCTGCATCGTCGGGTCTACGTCGACCGTCTCGGGTAGATCAGGGTTGCCCTGCCCGGGTGGATTCTGGTCCGGTCATGATTAGCTGGCCAGGATCCGGGCGCAGTTGGCATCGCAGGCAGGGGAGTCGGATAGGATGCGAATACATTCTGGTGAGTCACTGGTACGCGGTTGACCAAGCAGTTTGGCTATGGTCTCATAGAGTCGGTTTGACGCTGATTTTTCAGCGCCCGACTGCGGTAAACCCATCAGCTACAAGGTTTTTGACTTTGGCTTGTGTGGAGGAGGGCTGGTAAAATTTCAGAGCACTCAGTAGCAGGAAAATTCCAATAATTACAACAGGGATCCAGGTATGAAAAAATCAACAAGAAATACATTAATCGTTGCCGCTGTATCGGTGGTGGCGGTGGATAGTGCGGTTGCCCAGCGTCCACCCCCCAGCTTTGCCGCTGTAGAAGGCTATTTGTGCAATTTTACGGAGGGCAAGGACCGCAAGGATCTCGACAAGGTGGTCAAGAAATGGAACGAGTGGATGGATGAATCCAAAGGCGCACCCTACAGTGCCTGGATTCTAACACCTGTGCTGCGCTCGGCTAATATGCCGGTTGATGTCGTCTGGCTGGGTGTTTGGCAAAATGGCTTCGATATGGGGCAGGGGATGCAAGCCTGGATGACCGGTAACGATGGCCTGGCTGCAGAATTTGAGGACGTCCTTAGCTGCGCCGAACACTCCAATGCAGCATCGATCAATATTCGCCCGCCGGCCGACGAATGGCCAACCGCAACCGGTGTGGTGACTTTTTCCAATTGCAGTGTCGCCGAGGGCAAGACAATACCCGAGGCCATGGATGCTCATCGAGCCTGGGCTGAGCACCTGGGTAACATTGGCTCGAAATCCGGCGTGTGGGCGTTTTTTCCGGGGGATGGCGCTAGCGCATCGGACTGGGATTACAAGATCGTCACCAGCTATGCAGATTTCGTTGCCTACGGCGCTGCCTGGGAGGCCTTTACCAATGGCCAGGGTTGGGCTCAGGCGCAGCAAATCATGGACGGGACAGTCAGTTGCGACAGTTCCCGGCTTTATCACACCACCAACGTGCGCAATGGCGGTATAAATCCAGCTCCCGGTTAAGCACTCTTCAGCGCCATGCGCCGTCGCTTTTGGATACAGGCTCGCGACGGCGCTTCACTCGCTTGATCTAACGTTTGTAGTGAATGGCGCTGACTACTGAATCAACTGCTTCAGTGATCCGGCGCTGTGGATCGATCCCTCCCGGATTACTAATAGTCAAAAGCCTGCGGATGTAGCAAAAAACGTGGTCACGCAAACGTTGAGCAGCCTCGATTATGGCGTACTTGGCGTCTACTTCGCCGTGGTGGTGGTAATAGGTCTGCGGACTGCGCAGCGAACCCGCACCGGAGAAGACCTGTTCCTCGCCGGGCGTCGGCTGGGGTGGATACCCATCGGGTTTTCCCTGTTCGCTTCAAACATCTCCAGCACCACCCTGATCGGACTGTCCGGTGCGGCTTACGCCTGGGGCATAGCGGTTTCCAATTACGAGTGGATGGCCGCCTTCGCACTGGTCGTGTTCGCCATTTTTATTATTCCCTGTTATCTCAATAGCAGGATTGCCACTGTGCCGGAATTTCTCGAGCGCCGCTTTGACCGCCGCTCTCGATCGTATTTTTCGGCGCTAACGATCTGCTCGAATATCCTGGTAGACACGGCAGGCACACTGTTCGCTGGCGCCCTGGTGTTGCGCCTGTTTTTCCCGGAGCTGGATATGTTTACCGCCTGCCTGGCATTGGCGGCCCTGGCGGGGGTGTACACTGCCGCGGGCGGACTTGCCGCCGTGGTATACACCGATGTGTTGCAGGCTTTGATATTGCTAATGGGTACCTGTCTGGTGACCTGGTTCAGTTTTGCCGAGCTGGGTTTCTCCTGGGAGCTGCTGCAGTCTGCAACCCCCCCTGAAAAGTTGTCCCTGATGTTACCGCTGGACGATCCCAACCTGCCCTGGCTCGGCACTCTGGTGGGGGTACCACTGCTGGGTTTTTACTTCTGGTGCACCAATCAGTTTATCGTGCAGCGAGTGCTGGGCGCCCGCAGTATCGCTCACGCACGCTGGGGCGCGCTGTTCGCCGGCCTGCTCAAACTGTCGGTGCTCTACATTATGGTGATGCCCGGGGTCATGGCGGCCATCCTGCTGCCTGACCTGGAGAATCCCGACCTGGTGTTTCCAATGTTGGTGAGCACCCTGTTGCCGGCGGGGCTCTCCGGCCTTGTCTTCGCCGGCCTGCTGGCGGCGCTCATGTCGAGTATCGACTCGACATTGAACTCCGCTTCAGCGCTGTTAACCCTGGATTTCATGCGACCCGGGCAGCGCGGCTGGTCAGCAATAAAGACGAGCTGGGTTGGGCGGGGCTTTATCCTGGTTTTCATGCTGCTGGCGGTGATGATTTCCCCCCTTATCGAGCATTTCCCCGGTTTGTTTCACTATCTCCAGTCGGCGCTGGCCTACCTGGTGCCCCCGGTAGCGGTAGTTTTCCTGTTCGGCCTGTTCTGGCCGCGGGCCAGCGCCAGCGGGGCATTCAGCACTCTGCTGGGTGGCCACCTGATCTCGGTGCTGCTTTTCCTGCTTTCCTTGCAGGGACTGTTGTCGCTGCATTTCACCATCATCGCGGGCCTGCTCGGCCTGATATCGGCGATCATCATGGTGGTAGCCAGCGTGTCAACCGCAGCCCCCAGTGCAGAACAGTTGGCCGGATACAGCTATCACAGGATCGACTCGGCGCCGCAAGCCGGGCTGCGCTGGTGGCAGGACTACCGACTCCACAGCCTGATTCTGATTGTCCTGGCCACGGCCCTGGTCATCGCTCACTGGTGATAGGTGGCTGCTCTGCGCTGGGCGACTGCATGCCAATGCAGTCCAAAGCGGGCATGGGCTGCCAGTTCGCCGGATTCAGGATATTGATGCATTGCGCGTGACAAGAGTTTTCCGGGTCGGAACTCGCCACCTCAAAGCGGCTCGCCGCCTCGCGGATCCATCCCGGTGCGGCGCCTTATTATTTCGGCTCCCCTATACGAATTCCTGACCCAACAGCTGCGTCATCAGCGCCAGCGCCTTGGAGGAGTCGACGACTTGCCCGT
>JAHEGP010000229.1 GCA_024645065.1 Cellvibrionales bacterium
GCTAAAATTTGACCCGTCTCAAGCCGTCGACGCGCCCGGGCAATGGCACTTAATTAAGCAGCCCCTGCTTCTTCAGGTCGCCGATAAGGCTGTTTATGGCGTCGTTGCGCAGCTTGCTGTTACTACTGGCCTTGACGGTTTCGGAGACGGCCTGCCAGATCGGCCTGGTGCTCTCGGTTTCGTACAGGTCAGAGACGATGGTGTGGGTGACATTGCTGGTCCATACCGGCTGGTCATAGGCAACCTCGTAGGCATAGCCATAGTAGCCTCCAAAACCACCCGCATAGGGCCTGCCGTAGGCTGGTGCGACATCGTAATATATCGTACCCGGATGGTAGACGTCTGCGGTGGACTTACCCAGGTAACGGGTGACGAGGATGGTCTCGAGATTGGCTTTCCTGGCAGCAGCGATAATCTGCTCGGCCGTTACGTCCGGGCCCGGCACCAGGGTGTGACTGGCCACCGCTCCCGCATGATGACGATTGAGCGACTTGGTGAAGGCGTCTTCAAAATCCTTGCGGGCAGATTGTTGCCTGGCGACCGCAACCACCAGAACCCCCTGCAGGTCGCGTTCGCTCAACACCGGGTTCACCGTTGAGCTTGAAATAATTGAGTTACCGCCGCAGCCGGCGATGAACAGTGTGAAAAGTAGCACGGTCCAAAGTACTACCGCGTGGCACCCTGTATCAATTCGCTGTGTCATATTTGCTCCCGTTGGCTTGCAGGGAATTATCAGGCAGCGATAGCATGGTTACAAGCCGCTATTCAAAAGCCTCACTTTTATATCCCAGGGAAAGCATCACACGGCAAAGAATTTTTCCAAAACACTGGCAATGTTGCTGCCGTTACCCTCACATCCTGCCTTCGCAGACTTCCATCCGCAGGATGCCGGCAGGGCAAGTGGCAGTTTGGCTGTAACCATGGAAATTGCCCGTGGTCGCCACCATTGAGGTATCGCGCGGTGATGTGCCTGCACGGACAGGATCGAGCACTGGGCACAGCCATTAATTCTAGACAATGCCGGCCTGGCCATTTATTCTGCGGATAGTTGCGATAAAAAAGCTCCCTCGCCTTTGGGACAACAAATAACTGCAAATAAGGAGTTACCCCCGTGCGTAAAATGCCAATAACCGATGCTTTTTTCCTGATGATGGAATCCCGGCGGATACCCATGCATGTGGGCGGCCTGAATCTCTTTACCCTTCCCACCGGCGCCGATGAGGCCGAGTTCCTCGAAGAGATCAGCAAGATACTGAGTTACGATGGCGAGTTGCGCCGTCCGTTCGCGGAAAAAATCAAGGTGGGCCCCCTCGGAACTGCCGGCAAAGTCCAGTGGGAAGAAGAAGATGAGCTCGACATGGATTACCATGTTCGCCATTTGGCGCTGCCGCGTCCGGGCCGCTACCGCGAGCTCTTTGCACTGGTGTCGCGGCTTCATGGCATTCTGCTGGACCGCTCCAGGCCACTGTGGGAATTTCATATCATCGAAGGTTTGAAGGGCAAGAGACAATTCGCCACCTACTTCAAGGTCCATCATTGTGCTTTGGACGGCATGGGCGCCATGCACTTGATGAACAGCATGTTTTCGAGCGACCCCAACGCCAGGCTCACGGAGTCACCTTTCTCTGAAAGCGCCTACCTCACGTACAAGGAAAAAATGCAGAAGGACAAGAATCGGGATGAGGGACCCAAATCCAGCGACATTCGCGCCGCCCTGGAGGGGCTTCGGATGCAGATGGGAGGTACCGTTTCACTAGCGAAGGCGCTTGGTAATACCGCGAGCATATTGCTGGGCAAGGACAGCAGTATCCAGGTCCCATTCTTTAAAGTGCCCGCCTCACCGCTTAGCACCCAGCTCACAGGAGCTCGCCGCTTCGTGGCTCAATCGTGGCCGATCTCGAGAGTGCGCGCCGTCGGTAAGGCCTTTGACGCCACCATCAACGATGTCGTGCTGGCGATGTGTGCAGGCGCGTTGCGTCGTCAACTCCAGGACCAGAGAAGCTTGCCGAAGGAGTCGCTCAAGGCCCTGGCACCGGTGTCCGTGAGGTCCGCAGGAGATGTGGAGGGAGGGAACGCGGTGGGCATGATCATTGCCGACCTGGCGACCAATGTCCGCGACCCGGCCAAGCGCTTTCGCCGGATCAAGGAATCGATGGATACCGCGAAAGAGCAACTACAGCAAATGGGTCCCCAGGAGATCGTTGCATACAGTGGCGTGGTCCTCCAATTGCCATTATTGTTGACTCAGCTTGCCGGCGTTGGCAACCGTCTGCCGCCCTACAGCACGATAATCTCCAATGTACCGGGACCGCGAGAGCAGCTCTACTGGAACGGCGCACGCCTGGACGGTATCTATCCGGTATCCATACCCATGGATGGTAGCGCCATCAACTTCACAGTGGTGGGCAACTATAAACACCTGGATTTCGGCATTGTCGCCTGCCGCAAGTCCATGCCCCACGTCCAGCGCCTGATCGACTATATGGAAGTAACGCTGACGGAGCTCGAAGACGCCGCGGACATCATGGCGCGTAAAGCCACAGCCAAGGCCAAGGCTAAAGCCCAGACCAAAGCCAAGGCTGGCGCTGAGGCGGAAACCAGGGTGACGGCGGCGGCGAACAAGAAAGCTGCCGTAAAAACGAAGCCAAAAGCAAAACAACAGGCCGCGCCGGAAGCTGTTGATAAGCCCCCGGAAGCCTGACCTTCGCAGTGACCCGGCGCAATCTGCGCCGGCATTGATCGGTAGACCAGGTGATCCCCCGGCCTGAAATAACCGGGCCGGTTCGAAGCGTATCCCTGCCCCTGAGCAGCAGCTTGAACATTTCGGTACGGCGTCGACAACACGAGTACCCACAGGGGATTCAAAGGTAAAGGGAGCGGAAGGCGCCCAGGCTACCACGGCGGTCTGGCTATATTCGCCTCGCCAGAGAGCACCACAGGGCGCTCAACTGGCGTGCTGCCCGGTCATCGCAGCAGACGCCGGTTTACACGGCCCAAGCAGAGGAAGTGTCGCCTTGAGCAGCACACGAGAAGGCCAGCACCCCACCCCCCTGGCAACGGGTACATCCCTCAACGCCATTGTGATTGGTGCCGGCTTTGCGGGGCTTTACATGTTGTACCGTTTGCGCAAACTTGGCCTCTCGGCGCGGGTATTCGAGGCGGGCAGTGGCATCGGCGGCACCTGGTTCTGGAATCGTTACCCCGGCGCGCGCTGCGACATCCCGAGTATGGAATACTCCTATCAGTTTGATCAACAACTGGAACAGGAATGGGAGTGGAGCGAGCGCTACGCAACCCAGCCCGAGATTCTTGACTACATCAATCACGTAGCCAACCGCTTTAATTTACGCCCGGATATTGAACTGAACACACGGATTCAAGCGGCCCACTTTGACGAAACACAGTCGCGCTGGAAGCTCGGGACCGCGGACGGCAGGGAATTCAGTGCACGCTACTGCATCATGGCCACCGGATGCCTGTCGTCGGCAAACTTACCCGCCATTCCCGGCATCGACCGTTTCGCGGGAGAGTCATATCATACCGGCCGATGGCCCCATGAGGGGGTGGACTTCAGCGGCAAGCGGGTTGCAGTCATCGGCACAGGGTCATCCGCAATCCAGTCCATTCCACTGATCGCCGACCAGGCCAGCGAGCTTTACGTATTCCAGCGCACGCCCAATTACAGCGTGCCCGCCCACAATCGACCGCTCGGTGATGAGGAGCAAGCCAGTTTCAAGGCAAACTACCGTGCCCTGCGCGAACTGGGTTTCAAAGAGCACCCCTTTGGCTTTGCCCACCGGATGCGGCAAGACCTTTGCAGTGAAGCCACCGCGGAACAACGCCAGCAGCGCTATCAGGAGTATTGGGAGCGCGGTGGCCTGCAGTTCCTGGGAGCCTACGCCGACCTGATGCTGGACAAGGATGCCAATGCCAGCGCGGCAGAATTCCTGCGCCAGAAAATTGCGTCCCAGGTGGATGACCCGGAAGTCGCCGCAGCCTTGACCCCGCGCCAGGTGGTGGGCAGCAAGCGACTGTGTGTCGACACCCGGTACTTCGCCACCTACAACCGCCCCCATGTGCATCTGGTGGACCTGAAAGCGGCTCCCATTGCCCAGATCACCGAGGACGGGCTCATTGCGGGTGAGACGGTGTATCAATTCGATGCCATCGTGTATGCCACCGGCTTCGATGCAATGACCGGAGCACTGGCAAGGATTGATATTCGAGGCCGACAGGGACAAAAACTGGCTGATAAATGGGCGGCGGGCCCGCGAACCTACCTCGGCCTCGCAAGCGCAGGCTTCCCCAATCTATTTTTCATTACCGGTCCGGGCAGCCCGTCGGTCCTGACTAATATGCTGCCGTCCATCGAGCAGCACGTCAACTGGATTAGCGATTGCATTGCTCACCTTCAAGAGAGTGGCAAGACCCGCATAGAAGCTGACGAGACCGCCCAGGAGACGTGGGTAGAACATGTCAACGAGGTAGCCAACGCAACGCTTTTCCCGGTTGCAAACTCCTGGTACCTCGGCGCTAACATACCTGGCAAGCCGCGGGTCTTTATGCCCTATATCGGTTTCCCGTCCTATGTCGAAAAATGTCACCAGGTGGTTGCCAATGGCTATGAAGGGTTTTCACTGAGCTGAAGACGATCTGTGGGTAGCTGGTTAACATCAAGCAGCGGGCGGATTGATTAGACCACTACATGCCGAGTAGCAAGCTTGAATAAGAGTCGCAAACTGTGGCGCCCTGCCATCCCCTGTAGCGATTTCGACCGCCTCCAGGCTCCGGACACCTGGGGACCGCCTAGTACTCTTTCAGGGTGATATTGCCGTATTCAGCGGATCGGGAAGCGGTTGAGCGCCAGGCGTGCCTCGCCGGCAATGGCGCGTCCTTACCAAGAGGCGCGTCCTTACCAAAAGGCGCA
>JAHEGP010000040.1 GCA_024645065.1 Cellvibrionales bacterium
TTTCCCCGCCAGACAAGCAGATGAGAGCGTATATCAGTTCCATTGGATGAGTATTCCCGGCGCCGGCGACATTTCTTTTGCGGACGCAGTAAATGTCGGCTGGATTTCGCACGGTGCTGGAACACAGCGGCAACCGGGCCAGGCGCTTGCCGCTGTCATCGATTTCCGCAAGGCTATTTCCCTCTCCAGTGTATGCTGTACAGATCGTGGCGGCGGTCCATCAGGTTGGTCACCGTTCCATTGTTGCGCGCCATCTGCAGTGTCTCAGGTCTTAAATCCGCAAACGCCACCATTTCCACATTCGGGGTAGTGTCGGCGGCAATACCGTCGCGGGAAAACGGAAAGTCACAGGGTGTAAGAATGCAACTCTGGGCGTATTGGATATCCATGTTGTTTACGTTGGGAAGGTTGCCCACGTTACCCGACATTACAACATAGATTTGATTTTCAACCGCCCGTGCCTGACAGCAATAACGCACCCGCAAATAGCTTTGCCGTTCGTCCGTACAAAAAGGCACGAACAGGATTGAAATGCCCTGGTCCGTCAGATGGCGGCTGAGCTCGGGAAATTCGGAGTCATAGCAGACCAGCACGCCGATGGGGCCACAGTCGGTTTCGATGGCTTTGAGGGTATGGCCACCCTCTATATTCCACCAGTAGACTTCGTTCGGGGTAGGATGAATCTTCGGTTGTTCATGGATGGAACCATCCCGCAAAAAGATATAGGCAATATTTTCTACCCGTCCGTTGGCCATAATAGTCGGGTGCGACCCGCCTATGATATTGATGTTATAGCGGATCGCCATGTCGCGCAGCGCTTCTTTGAACTGCGGTGTATATTTGGTCAGCGCCTCAATGGATTCCCTGGGGGA
Organism: Cellvibrionales bacterium; assembly: GCA_024645065.1. Lineage (GTDB taxonomy): Bacteria > Pseudomonadota > Gammaproteobacteria > Pseudomonadales > JAHEGP01 > JAHEGP01. Next base: position 873 of record JAHEGP010000040.1, read on the forward strand.
AAGTTGCTGGTCTTCAATAGACAGTAATTGCAGAGCGAACATTTCCGGAAACACGACGAAGTCACCCTTGTAATCTGCAACCACATCCACGAAATACTCAATGAATTTGAGGAACTCTTCAAAGGAATGCACCCGGCGTTGCATATACTGGACGGAGCCGATCCGGATGGAGTCGGGGAGGCGGCCGCCGTATTTTTTCTTGTTCCTGGCGCCATCGTCTGTGACCACCTTGGGGTTACGCCACATTAAATGGACCGCATAGCCCAGGGACTGGTGATCTACATCGAGATAGTCTGGCAGGATGCCGATCACCTCAAAGCCGTTGTGCAATTGAAACGACAGTACCGGGTCGCGCTGCTTTTTCTGGATGACACTTTGCACATAGTTTTCAACGGTGCCAAAGCGCTTGAGCCGGGTCGACAGCGAGGGCAGGCGTCCGCCGAATACAATGCCTTTCAGGCCCAGGGTTTCACAGAGCTGTTTGCGCTCTTTGTAGAGGCGTTGTCCCAGGCGATAGCCGCGGTAATCCGGATCGACGACGACTTCCATGCCATATAGCCAGTCGCCGTCCGGCTGGTGGCGCGAAGCATAGCCATTGCCCGTAATCTCGGTCCAGTTGTGATGCTTCAGCGCGATGTCTTCGCTGATTCGAAAGGTTGCACAATAGCCGACAATTTTCTCGTCGATGGTAATGACGAACTGGCCGGCGGGAAAGTGATTGATCTGGCCGGTGATGGCCCCTTCAGAGTAGCCATGCATACCGGTATTCTTGTATACCCGGGTGCTTAAATCACAGATTTTCAGGGCATCCTGCGGCGTGGCGTTACGTACGGTAATTTTGCTTTTTTGATTCGCGAGGGTGTTCTTGGTGGCCATATATCTTCCTGCACTGCGATAGTGTTGCGGAAGCGCATGGTAGATTAATCTTCAGAAACTTAGAATAGTCTTGCACAAAGATATGATCCGCCAGCGTCGATCTTAGGATTTTTTTGTGCCCGGCTGCTGTCAGCGCTGCCACTACCGTCAAGGCGATGGAATTTGCAAAAAATTGGCAAGGGTCATAGCGGACGGGGTCAATAGGCCTTTGCCTATCCTGTCGGCGTGGAGGGTCCCTGCAAACCCTGCGGCGGGCCTGCTAACCAAAGTCGCCACCACGGGATTGGAGGCACTTCGGCCGGGTCCCCTATGGCTAAAGCGCACGGGCCTCTGGACGCACCCTGTCGTGATTGATCGGCAATGGCTGCGGGGAGTGCTGACCAGGAGTCAGTTACAATGGCGGCAAAAAAGTGGGTCGCAAGCCGGCGTTCTCTGGGGTGTGCTCGCATCCGCGACAGCGTGGGTCACAAGCCAGCGGCGCGCTCATCGGTGGGTGATTGCAAAGGCCCGGCCAGGGGTTCAAGCCCTCTCGGGGCGGGCCTTTGGATTTACAACCTCAATCCGCCATCGATCTCCACGATACGACCGTTGATATAGTCATTCTCGAAAATCTCCAGCATGGCCCGGGATATCTCCTCGGGTTCGGCCAGGCGACGCAGCGGAATCTGGGCGGTAATCACATCCAGCACCGTCTGGTTCATGCTGGTGACCATTTCGGTGGCGGTAAAGCCGGGTGCGATAGCTGCGCAGCGAATATTGTGGCGCGCGAGTTCCTTGGCCCAGCAAACCGTCATCGCCGCCACGGCAGCCTTGGAGGCAGAGTAGTTGGTCTGGCCCATGTTGCCGGCGCGGGAAATGCTGGAGATATTGACGATCACACCTTCGCAGGCATGGGTCACCATGTTGGCAGCCGCCTCTCGGCCGCAAAGAAATACCCCGGTCTGGTTCACGGCAATAACCGCATTCCATTCGTCCAGCGACATTTTCTTGCGTATCTCGCGATGGTCAGCTTTTATCAGCATGTGATCCCGGGTGATGCCGGCGTTGTTGATCAGGCCATTGAGGGCGCCAAAATCGCTGCAAACACTGGCAAATAAAGCGACCACCTCGTCCTCGACCGCGACGTTGACCTTGTAGCCCCTGGCGTCGCAGCCAATGGTTCCCAGCTTTTCGACAGCTCCATCGAGGCGCTCCTGGTTCATATCAACCAGTGCCAGGCGTGCGCCGCGCTCCGCCAGTTGTTCGGCCATGCAAAAACCCAGACCCTGGGCAGCACCGGTGATAACGATGACTTTTCCTTTTAAATCCATTTTTTCCCCCTGATTGGTTTGCTGTGCTGTGAAGATATAAATTCAATAGTGACGCCAGATGGAAATCACTCGGTAACGACCTCCGGCTTTTGTGCCGGGCTTTATTCGGCAAGCTCTTGACGCTGAGCTACTGGCATTCGTGAGACTGTCGGTATCGAATGACCCCAAAACCTACCTCGCTCCGGCGCGGGGTGCCGCCCAGCCAGCCGGTTTGCAGTGGGACGCCTGCCTACCAGGCGTGCCCTCATCTAGCCTGCGCGGTAAGGAGAAACATTCTGCGTCTGCTTGCGCAGACATGGTTGCACGACGCAGGGGCAGGCCCGTCAGATAACAAGATGGCGCCGTTGCGATTCATGCAGCCAATGGCGTCTGTGCGACTCGGCAACGCCGCATGGGTCCTTTGGGGACGGTTGCACTGACCAGTAGACAGGCATCACTGAAACCGTGTTGACCGCAGCTATCCATGCATACCCTGTGGCGTCCGGCGAGCATTCGTAGCGGGCTGTGTCTTCCGTACGCTGTTCAAATGGCGGACAGGACTTACCTTAAAATACATCCTACAGAATTACGGGAATGTGACCAGTAGACCAACGTCCAATGGCTTGCCGGATGCGCCAGGTTATTGAAATTCGTACTCCAGCGTCAGCTTCCAGTTGACATCGGCGGTTTCCCTGTTGGTGCCCAGGATGGCGCCAAATTCCCAATAGAGTTTCCTGCCGCCCCCGGCTCGCCACAGCCCGGTGAGCACCGGCCCCAGGCCCTGGGTATCCTGCCCCTGGTAGAACTCTATCGCGGGCTCCAGCAGTTCACTGTTGCGGTAGCGTAGCTGGGCCGACAGTGCAGTTTCCCATTCATTGTCGATATCACCGCCCCATTCGTAGATAAGTGCAAGATTCGCCGTAGCCACCCAGCGAGACCATTCACGTGCCGCTATCAGGCTGGTGCTTGCTTCCCAAATATCCTCACTTCTTTCCCTCTCCAACTCGAATAGCAAGCCCCAGTCGTTGTTGAACTCACCCTGTTCAGTAAGCTGCCATTTCAGCTCCGCCTCGTAAGCCTCGAGGGCAAAGCCTTCACCGGGTTGATCGATGCCAATCAGGTAAACCTCCGCAAACCAGCGATCTGAAATAGCCTGGCCATAACCCAGGGTGTGGCGCCAACGGCCGTCGAGGTCGGCATTGGAATCCTGTTGCAGCAGGGAGCGGTATTCGATTTCCTTTTCCAATAGTTGAACATAGGGGTTATATACCTTGTCGATTCTGGAACCGTCGGCGTAAAGCGCCGCACTGCAGGCCAGCGGCAAAAATGTCACGCAAATCCTGCTTGCTCCAGCGTACATGGGACTAAACTTTCGCATTAGGGTGTGACCGGTCGGCACGCACTTTCATGATCGCAACCACCCCGACAATAAGAAGAATGGAAACCAGGTAGACGATGACCTCCTGCTGCGAGGGCGTGGCTTCGTAACCGAATACCGCGTAAACCACCTGTCCTGGAACCGAGGCTTCGGGCAGCAGAGAATTGGTGTCCCACACCGGATGACCAGCGCTGAGCCAGTCGGCCTGAATCAGCAGGCCAGTGGCTTGTAACATCATGCCACCCGCAACCAATGCCAGCACGATAGTATACAGAGTTCGCAGCAGCGGCATTTTCTGGCCTGCCAGGCTATAGTAGACAAGCGCGCCGGCACTCATTCCTACCGCGAGGCCAATAAATCCACTGGTTGTCGCCGTTAACAGGCTGTCTCCCGATTGCAGGAAGCCCGAATAAAATACAAACAGCTCACTACCTTCGCGGGTAACGGCTATGGCAACGGCAACCGCCATCAGAACTTTCAGGGACAAGCGGCCGCTCGCAGGAGCTGAAAATTGAATTCCAATGATCGCCGCCAATAAGCCATAGATAGCAAGCTGCAATCCGGCATTGATAATTTCCTGGCCGGCGTAATCAAACAGCTCGGAAATCCCGGCCAGGTTGATAGCATAGATGAATGCCCCGGCTGCCCCGAAGACGAGAGCGGGCCAAAGCCATGAAAACCCCAGCTGTGAGGTCCTGCTGACGCAGAGCAGGACACCGATCAGGATGCTTGCTTCCAGGGTCTCCCGTAACACAATAACAACGATGTCGAGTAACATAGCCCGGTTACCTTGCGATTAGCTTGCCCTGTGCGGTAGACATATTGAATTCGCCGAAAAACGGATACACGCCCGGTTTCAGGGGGCCAACGAATATGACTGTTTTGCTGCCGCCCGGAATCACTTTTTCCCGGTTCAGCTCATAGCTTTCAAACTCTTCCGGCGTGGGATCCTCGTTAACAATGAACAACTTTATCTTCTGGTTTGCCGGCACCTCCAGCTCGGCGGGGTAAAACAGATGGTCGCGAATGCTGATGGTGAAAACCGGCTTGTCTGCCTGCAGGTTGCCAGCCCCCAGCAGCAGTAATAATCCCAGTAACCTGCTCGTGTTCATCGGCCAGCCTTGTTCCTTTCGGGCGCAAAACAGACTTCTATTGCCAGGCCGCCCAGCGCCGCCGAGCGGGAAAATTGGATCTGGCCCTGGTAGTGTTGGGCAATGGCAGACACGATTGACAGGCCAAGGCCACTGCCAGGTACACTGGTAGCGTGGCGATCGCCGCCGACCCGATAAAACCTGTCGAGCACCCGGGGAACTTCGGCGGCCGGAATGCCAGGGCCTGAATCCTCTACCCGTATGCTTGCCCTGCCAGCCCTGGTGCCGGAAGTAATGCGGATCCTGCCGTTTTTCGGCGTATATTTAGCGGCGTTATCGATCAAATTGCGCAATAACACGCACAGTTCAGAGGCGTCCGCCCAAAGCAGGGCTTGTTCGCCTGCCAGCTCAATGGTTTGCTGCCTGGCATTGATCGCATCATATTTTTCGGCAATGACTTGTTGTGCCAGTTTGTTGAGATCGCAGCGCTGCAAATTGCTGTTGTCTGGATCAATCGATGTGCGGTGAATCTCGAGCAGTTGTTCGATGCAATGTTCCATTCTCTCTGTGGTGCGTTTCAGCACTGCAAGATCGTGGCTATCTCCGAGTTCCCGGGACAGATTGTGCAGGTTTACCTTGAGAGCCGCCAGCGGTGTTCTCAGTTCATGCGCCGCATCGGCAGAAAATCGACGCTCTCGATCAAAGGCGCCTGCAAGCCGCGAAAAAAGGCTGTTCAGGGCCGAGACTATGGGTTCAAGCTCGTCCGGGTAGCCGTCTCTTTGCAGCGCTGAAAAATCGTTAGCCTCCCTGTGCGAAAGGCTTGTGGCCAGTCGCTTGATAGGTCCCAGGCCGAAGCTGATCACCAGAAAGACCAGCAGGCCGACGATGGGAAGCACCCACACAATGGGGACAATGGCCTTGAGCAGAATCTCTTCGGTCAGGGCAGAATAGATATTGTGTTTTGATGCAACGATGAGTGACGTGTCCCCGGATTCGAGTACCTTTCCAAAAGCGCGCCAGCGGTGTCCGTTGTAGCTGGCAATATGAAAACTGCCATTGGGGGTGGCAAAAGGCGTATCCGGTGAATTGCTGGACTGGCGTTCGAGTAGCGGGCCTCGCCAAACCTGGAACAGGGTATTGTCATTGTAGAGTTGCTCCGGCACTTCAATGTTTTCGCTGATGAGCACAGACAATAAATCAAACTTCTCGAGGATCTGTTCATCGACCAGCTGGCCGGCAGAATCCAGGCTATCCTGGTAACCCTGCAGGGCGGCGATAAAATTACTCAGGCAGATAACGGAGAGGGTGACGACAACAAGGTAGGTGCGTATGGACTTCATGGCTTAGCTGTGCCCGTGGGCCAGAGCGATCAACTCCCCGGGCGCAGAGCGGGTTGTCAGGCCGACACCCGGCTGGGTATCCGGTACCTCGGGCGCGGGCTTGGCTGTTTGAGCCGGGGCGACAACAGCACGTGTTTGCCGGCGCTCGCTAACCCGCATCCTGGTGAATCGTATAACCAACGCCACGTATGGTTTTAATGAAATTGTCGGGTAATTTTTTGCGCAGGTTGCTGATATGCACCTCGATGGTATTGCTACCAATCGTCTCACCCCTTTCGTAGAGATTGTTTTCCAGCATGTCCCTGGTTTTCACCCGGCCCGCTTGTTCCATAAGGATCTTGAGCGTCATGTACTCTTTCCGGGGCAGGTGTACTTCTACACCATCAACCCTCAGCCGATGTGCGACGGTATCGAGGACCACTGAATCAATTGTCACCTCGCTGCTCGCCGCGGTGCCCAGCCGCCTTTGCATAACCCGTAACCTGGCCAGCAACTCGGGCATTTCAAAGGGCTTTTGTAAATAGTCATCGGCGCCAATATCCAGCGCGTTCACCTTGTCGTTCAGGGCGCTGCGGGCTGTCAACACCAGCACCGGGGTGCCGGTTTTCTTGCGCCGCAGGTATTTGAGAACATCGAGACCGTCCATGTCCGGCAGGCCCAGGTCCAGCACGACAAGATCGGGGCCGAAGCTCGCCAATTGCTTTTGGGCATTGGCGCCCAGCACCTCGTGCGCCATGATAAATCCTTCTGAGCGCAGCGCCTTGACCAGACCTTCAGCGAGATCCCGATCATCTTCGACCAACAAAACCTTCAAATCCTATCTCCGGGCGCTGACCTGGGTGAGGTGGGCATCTACCTCCACCAACAGGGCCTTGACTTCTTCCCGGCGACCGCTGTCCGCCAGTTCCCGGCCCGGCCGCGGCGGGGCGTCGAGAGCGGTATGAAGGTGCTGCGAGGATTCCTGATAGCGCTTTTCCCTGCTAAGAAAATCACCGTAGAAGTAATTAGCATCAATCCCTTTCGGGTTGATGTCCAGCGCTTTTTTCAGGAGGTCTTCGGCCTTGTCGTCGTCACCGAAACCGATCGGCCAGCCCGGCACATTAAAGTAGAGGGTTCCCAGGCTGGTATAGGCGGAACCCTGCAGGGCGCTGCCATCCAGGGTGATGGCCTTTTCCAGGTCACTTTTGGCAGCCTTGGCATACTTTAAGGCCCCGATCCCGCCCTTGGCTCCCGCATAGGTCGACTGAATGATTCCCCGCCAGATGTACAGGGACGCCTCATTCGGGTGAGCCGCAATCCGCCCGTCAGCTTCGTCAATCAGGGTAAAAAGCGCCCGCTGCTTTTCTGTTCCGCCAAGTTGGTAATTATCGATAGCCCACTGCTGCTGCAGATAGGCAACGGCGTCAGTGGTAGTCTCCGCGAGGCTGGCCATGCTGATGCCCGCCGTTAAGCCCATGGTAAGTAAGAATTGATGCAAGTTCATGATGCTCTCCTGTTGCTGATGTCAAGTGGTTGGCCAACCCGGTAATAACGTTTGATGGTGGCGAGTTGCCGGAAAAGTGCGCTGTCGACGACTGAGGGCAACAAGCCATTGAGCCCGACAAAGAAGCGCTCGGGCCAGCCGAGGTAGCGATTCAGGGATTTATCGACTTCCAATGCGCTGACCAGCTGCTGGGCCACCCACTCGGGGCTGTCGACTGCATTGCCCAGCTCCTGGTTCATTTGCCTGGCTCGATCGCTGTTCAGCTCGGTATTGGTGGCCCTGGGCGCAAAGTAGACGACTTTGACCTTGCTATCGGCGAGCTCCCTGCGCAGTGCTTCGGTAAACCCGCGCAAGCCGAATTTACTGGCGCAGTAGACCGTTGAGCCCGCATAACCGATGCTGCCAAGAATAGAGCCGACATTGATGATGGTGGCTTTTTCCCGGCTTTGGAGCAGGGGTAGCAGCGTGCTGCAGACGTTGATCGGGGCGGTCAGATTGGTCGCGATGATTTGGTCGACATCGCTGTAATTGGTGTCATCCAGGGCAGAGAGTTGATTGACCCCCAGGCAATTGACCAGGGCGCTCGCGCTGAACTGCGCTGCGGCTGCACCCAATTGTTCTACGCCTGCCCTGGATGTCAGGTCGGCGGCCAGCGTGACATGATCGCGACCTTGCAGCCCGGATGCCAGGGTCGTCAACTTCGCCGCGCTTCTTCCGGTCAGCAACAGGCGGCAGCCCGCTGCATCCAGCGCCCTGGCTATGGCGCTTCCTATGCCACCGGTTGCACCGGTGACAACCACGTTTTTACCTGTTATGGCCATACTTCCACCTCAATTTCGTTTCCCGTCCCTGGCAATCATTGCCCTGCATCGATCAAGCCGCAATCAACAGGGCTTGATCCGCTGACAGTTCCCTGAATACATTGCCGTACAAGTGGTAGAACGCCCTGGCGGCGTGAATAATCAGATGCTGTTCCGCGGGGTCGGTAATCTGGTTCATCAGGCCCTTGAAAAACTCAATGTGCTGCTGGTCCAGCTTGCCATGCGATCGCAGGTAGCTGAAAGCGCGGGTCGGTAAGCCCAGCGCCTGCTGAATCCTGTCAGCGGCGGTGTCGGCAATAGTGATACTGGTGCCCTCGAGCACGTTGACCATGCCGAAGAAACCCAGGGGGTTGACCCGGTTGACGGTGTCATAGGCATAGGAAACCATCAGCTCGGTGGACAGATTCGGAGTGCTGTGTCGGGCCTTTTCGCTATCGTAACCGCAGGCAGCGATGTCGCTGAGTATCCACTCCTGGTGCCCCAGCTCTTCCTCGATATACTCGGCCACGGCATTGCGCAACCACTCTTTCGATTCTGGCAACCTCGCCCCGGTCGCCATCAACAGGGGCGTGGTGTGTTTGACATGGTGATAGGCCTGTTGCAAAAAGGCGACATAATCCCCAGGGTCGATATCGCCCGATAAGCAGGCGCCGATGATCGGCGCTGACATCAGGTAGTCGCGTTGCTGGCTTGTCTCGGACTGGAGGCGCTGGTAAAAAGTCATTTGGGTTCCTCTAATTGGCAATATTGAGGGCTTGGCTGCTGGCAGTCAGTTGCCCGATGACAGCGGCGAAAGCCGATTCAATTTGCTGGCGTTGCAATCTTCCGTTGGCGGTGACAAAGGGTTTTAACTCTGCCTCATCGAGGCGAGCCCAGGAACCGACGCGGGCATAGTCTGGCAGCTTCGTGTTGATGTGCTGGATCCAGCCGCCGATCATCCTCGCGTCTATTGATGCGGGGGCAGATACCAGTGCGCAAAGGGCAGGCTTGCCATCGCCGAGCACCAGGCACTGGCTGAGCATCGGTTTTGACAGCAAAGCTGACTCCACCCACTCGGGGCTGACGTTGCGCCCATAACTGGTAATCAGGACATTTTTCTTGCGGCCGCTGATGCGCAGGAAACCATCGTCCAGAGTGCCGATGTCACCGGTGTATACCTTCTGGGGGTACCAGCTTTCAGGTACGCCCACGTAACCGAGATGGCTGGCGCCGCTCACCACCACCTCGGAATCATCCGCTATAGCTACCGTACAGTGCGGGAGCACCTGGCCTGCCTGGCCGGGTCGATTGTGATTGGCGGTATTCAAAGCCACAACCGAGCCACATTCGGATAAGCCGTAGCCCTGAAAGACCGGCAGGCCATATCGATCAGCCTGTTGCAGCAGGTCGATAGAAACCACGCCGCCGCCGACGGCCACAAACTGCAAACTGGCGGGGGGTCGCCAACCCCTTTGGCACGCGGCGACCAACGCCGTCAAAAGCTGGGGGATCAAGATCAGGGTGTTGGGTTCCGTCTGATCGATACATGCCAGCAACGCCTGTTGGTCGAGCCCGGAGCTACCCAGCATGCCTCGTTCTGCGTCGCTGGCTATGACCACGGTGCCACCGCAGAGCAGAGGACTGTAGACTCCCGCCAGGTTCTCTAGCAGGGTACTGAGGGGCAGCAGGCAGAGGTGTCGGGGTTGTTCGCAGCCAATGACCTGCGCCAGTGATTGCGCGACCCGCCACTGGTGTTCGTTGGCAAGGCATACACCTTTGGGATTGCCCGTTGAGCCCGAGGTAAAGGTGATCTTGCCGGTTTGCTCCGGCATGAGCCCGGCTGTGGTGCCTGATAATCGGTAGCCGTAAAGCGAACAGCGGTGTCCCTTTGCTAACGGGTAAATGGCTGTACCCTCGGCGCTCACCCACTGCTCGGCCAATGCGGGTTGATCGCTCAGCACGATGTCTGCGCCCGAATGCAGCAGGCATTGGGCAATCTGTTGGGGCGAGAAAAATGCCGGCAGTGGCACACAGGGCAGCCCCGCTTCCTGGCAAGCCAGGTCAGCGATCACCCAATCGATACTGTTCTCTGCGTGCAGGGCAACCACCCTGCCATTGAGCCCGGCGAGCCATTCACTGTATTGCCGAACCTCTGCGATCAGCTCGGCATAGCAGAGCTGGCGGGCACTGCTCAATAGCGCCGGGTGTTCAGGGTTGAACCGTTCCGCAATCCAGGCCAGTTGAGCATTGATTACCGGCATGATGTTACTCCCCCCTGAGTCTGCGGTAGTCTGACAGTGCGTCTGCAATTTCTCTGCTCTGGTTCTGGAGGCGCTGTGCGATGGCGCTCAATTGCGGGTTATTGCTGACTATCGTCGCGGCCTGGGCCAGGCTTCCGACCATCACCCTGGGATTATTGGCGTAATAAGTACCCCAGCTGCATTTGTGGGCGGTGAGTCGATCGGGATCAGCAAATACCAGGTAGTGGGGCTTGAACCCCAGCCGCTTCAGCAACCGCTCGACCTGTTCCGTGACTGTAAAAACCATCCATTCGTAACCGGCCCTTGCCAGTGACATCGCCAGTGTTACCAGTAACAGCGGCCCATAGCCATTGCGGGAGACCACCAGATTGCCTACTTCGACCAGCGAGCTGCGATCCACCGGCTGCCTGTAAATCTCAGCCACCTGGTGCTCCACCGGGGAATCCAGGTATTGCTCCAGAAACATCGGGCGGTAGTGGCCCGGGCGCAGTCCAAAGGCGCCTACGGGCGTATCTGCCTGTGAGATTCGAATAATGATGGGCAAAAACTCATGCAGATCGGCGTTATAAACGCGACGATATTTGTCGGCTATGAAGCTCTCCGCCTGCTCCCGTAAGGGGTTGCTCCTGAGTAGCAACTCGATCCGGCTGCACGGCGAACCCGGGTGGACTACTGCCGTGCAATCCCTGTTCACGGTGTTGAGGGAGGCTTGCTGGATCATTGTGATCGTCCATTGGTTTTCAATAAGCGTGATCATAGATAGCCAAGCTTAAGGAAACCTTAGGAAGGAAAAATATTGCTGCAGGAGTTGAACGGCCCCCGGTGCGCCCGCAATTCGTCTCGCTGCTTCAGGGACACCACCATTGGGTGGCGGCGATGGCCCGGGGCACCCATCCGGGTGGGCAGGTCAATCGTGGTGATTTTTTGACAGGGTGCTCAGGGGGCGCTGCCTGTGGTAGCTTATGGGCACAATGACAAGTGCCGGGTTTGCCAGCCGACGAGCCGGGCCGGTGTAACCCTTTCGAGTACCGGGCTTGAACTCAACAGACTCTCCTGACATTACCCTGACTCCCTGGCTGGCGCTGGCGCCGGTTCTGTTCCTGGTCGCCCTGCTTGCCTGCTCCGTTTACCTGTTCGGGGCGGACTCTTCCTACGGTGCCAATCAGATTGCACTGGTGCTCTCCACCGTGGTAGCGGCTTTGGTGGGTTTGCGGGCAGGCCTGTCATGGAAGTCGGTCCAGGACGGGATCGTCAATGGCATTGCCATGGGGCTTTGGCCCAGCCTCATCCTGCTCGCCGTGGGCATGCTGATCGGCACATGGATTCTGGCCGGTACGGTGCCGGCAATGGTTTACTACGGCCTGGAGGTGCTTAACCCGGGTATTTTTTATGCCGCCAGTGCAGCTATCTGCGCCATCGTCGCAATCAGTGTCGGCAGCTCGTGGACGGTGGCCGGCACCCTGGGAATCGGCCTGATGGGCATTGCCGGCAGCTTCGGGCTGTCGCCGGCGGTGACGGCAGGAGCCATTGTCTCCGGCGCCTACTTTGGCGACAAGCTGTCACCGATGTCCGATACCACCAACCTGGCGTCCGCGGTTACCGGGGTCGATTTGTTCGAGCATATTCGCCATATGCTCTGGACGACAGTCCCGGGCTTTGCGGTGGCACTCATCATCTTTGCCCTGCTGGGCAACTCGAATGCGACTGCCCCCGAAGAGATCATCGCCCTGCAGCAGTCAATTGCCACCGAGTTCACTATTGGCCTGCACCTGCTGTTGCCCCTGGCGCTGATGCTGCTGTTGGTGATCAAGCGTGTGCCGGCCTACCCGGCGATTATTGCCAGTGCGCTGGCGGGGGCTGTTTTTGCCGTGCTGTTCCAGCCCCAGGCCGTGACTCGCCTGGCCGGGGATACCGGGGACATGGGGCGATTTTTTGTCTTGCTCAAGGGCACCTGGATGAGTCTTTTTGATGGCTATACCTCCCGCAGCGGCAACCAATCCCTGGATGCTTTGCTCAGCAAGGGTGGCATGAGCAGTATGCTCAATACCCTGTGGTTGATTGTCTGCGCCATGGGATTGGGCGGAATCCTCGAGCGCACCGGCATTTTACGCTACCTGCTGCAATTTGCTCTCAGGGGGGTGCACAACACCGGCACCCTGGTGGGGACAACAGTTCTGACCGGGATCAGCGCAAACCTCCTGACTGCGGACCAGTTCATTGCCATTGCCTTGCCCGGTCGCATGTACAAGGACGAGTACGAGCGACGCGGTTTGTCGCGACTCAACCTGTCGCGGACGCTGGAGGATTCCGCGACCCTGACATCGGTCTTGATCCCCTGGAATACCTGCGGTGCCTATATGTCAGCCACACTGGGCGTTGCGACTCTCAATTATGCGCCTTATGCCTTTTTTAACTGGTTGTGTCCGATCATTGCCGTTATTTACGGTTTTACCGGTTTGGCGCAAAAGCGGGCTGAGGCGCCTGCTGCAACGCCTGCTAGTGGTTAACGAGACGCAACGATTATGCCCGTGATTAGCGCCAAAGTCGGGTCGTTAGTATTCTGAAGCGCCGCCCGAGCGCGTATACAGCAACACAGTACTACTAAAGTATGGGAGCAATTCGATCACCACTGGCCCTATAATTTGTTGCATTCTGCATATACCCTGAGGCTTTCTTTCCCATTTTTCCAGCGAGGCGCGCTGCCAGCATGAACAGCAAAATCAAGGTCGACAATCCCCTGGTCATACTCCACGGGGACGAGATGGCGCAGATAGCCTTCGAGCGGATTCTGCAGCAGTTTGTCGGCAAAAGGCTCGATATCGAGCTGGTTGAGGTTGACCTGACTGCAGAGAACCGACTGGTGACCAACGGTCAAGCGGTGCTGGACGCCATCGAAGCGCTGAAAAAATACGGCGTGGGTATCAAGAATGCCGGCATGACGGTCAATCGCAAACAGCTCGATGAGTTGCTGGCAAAGCATCCGGAAATTGATGAGGCAGGCCTGGACAAGCTTGCCACCAAATCCCCGAACGGCGCAATTCGCAAGGGTATCGGCGGCAACATCACCCGCGAGGATATCGAGTTTCGCAATTTGCAGGTGAATCACCCGGATTGGATAGGCCGCGATATCGATGTATTCACCATGGATACCGGCGGCATCAAGGAGAGCTGTAACAAGCTGACTAAAACCACCGGTGTCGCCAAGGTGTTGTTTGTTGGCAGCAGCGGTGACCCCGTCGAGTTGCATCGTCGCACCCTGCGCAAGGGTGACCCCTGGCTCATCTGCACCAACGACATCGGCAAGGTGAGGGAGTGGGCCCGCCGCTTTTTCCAGCGTGCCCTGGACGAGGGGCGCGATGCCTACCTGGGTTTGAAAGATACCGTGATACCCGGTTACGACGGGGTGATGCGCGCTGCCATCGAGGAGATTTACCAGCTGGAGTACCGGGACAAGCTGGAAGCCGCCGGGCTCAATTATTACTATGAACTGATCGATGCCCAGGCGGCGAGGATTGTCGCCAATCCGCCTCAGCGCGCGCTCTGGGGTGTGCCCGACAATACCACCGGGCGCAAGCTGCTGAAGCTGGTCAACGAGCTGAAGAAATACGGCATCCCGACTCGCAAGAGCCATGTCTCGCTGTCGCGTATGAGTGCCGGCGGCGGCGATCAGTACGGCAGTTTCAATATGCCCGTGCCGGAGGATGGCATTCTGAAAATTGTCATCGATGGCGAGGAGAAGCATGCCCGGGACGTTCGCCAGGGCGACCCGCTGCTGTTTATGTCCAACCACCGGGAGGCGATCAAGGACTGGGTCATGCAGGTGTTTCGCGATGCCTCCTATAAAAACAAGGAGGTCTACTTTGGCCTCAAGCGCGAATACATGGAGTACGACGAGGTGTTCAGCGCTGTGTTACTCGAGGTGCGCTACGAGCTGGCCCAGGCGGGGACGCGACCGCCCTCGTTCATGATCATGCGGCCCTCCAGCCAGCTCAAGAAGATGATTTGCGATCCGCCCCGCAATGCGCTCTATCCAGCCCAGAACCTGGATGGCGACATTTTCTCGGATATTTCCGCGGCACTGGGGGGCAGCCTGGCGACCGCCAGCTCCATCATAGAGAGCAAGGAAGGCACCATGCTCTACGAGGCGCCCCACGGCACGGCGCATGATCTGTACCTGCGCTACCTGCTTACCGAGGGGAAGGAGGCGCACTTCAATTCGTCGGCGCTGATCTATGCCCTGGCCAATGCCCTGGAGACCCTTGCCCGGCGCGAAGATAACCAGCCCCTGCGTGATTACTCGAAAAGCCTCAAGAGTGCCCTGATCGAAACCGTGGCCCAGGGTACGATTACCGGTGACCTGAGAGGCAAGACCACCGACCCCGAGAACGAAAGCCTGGTGGATATGTACGGCTTTCTCGATGCGGTAGAGGAAAATCTCATTTAACCGGATGCAGGTCGAGGAGCGTTGATCGTGTTGCCCCCAACAAGACTATTCCTCCATCCGGACCGGGCCCGGTGCCCCGTCTTCCTGCATGGTTTTGAGTTGCCGATTGAGTTTGTCGAGCAGGTAAAGCAGGTCGCGGTATTCGCTCACCTCAAGGCCGTCTATGAGTTCTTTTTCCCAGTCCAGTATTCGCGGCACCAGGGCGCGGTAACGCTTGAGTCCGGTATCAGTCATGGATAAGCGTTTAACCCGATGGTCGTCGCTGGCCACGGCGCGCACCACCAGTCCGCGCTCCTCGAGGTTGGCGATGGCCCGGGATACCTTGCTCTTTTCCATGGCGCTGTATTTGACGATGTCCGATGCGGTCAGGGCCCGGTGCTCGGCCAGCTGCAGCATGATGCGCCACTCGGTTACGGTGAGGCGAAAGGGGCCGGTGATCCGACGCGACATGCTTCCCGCCATTCCCTCGGAAAGGCTTCTGATCAGGTTGGGCAGAAAGTTGTCGAGATGTAATCCGTTGCGCTGCATGGGTTTGAATTCCTGGCGGTCGCGAAATGGGCAGAGCTTATCACGCAACCTCTATTCATGAGAATGATAGTTGATAAAGCTACTACTTATGACGGTTTAAAGCTGTTTTTGCCGCTTTTATATTTACCGGAGCGGCTATTTTAAGTATTATTAGTTGCGTTTACAACAATGAATCGGGATGCAGGAGGCGCGGGGGATAGCGGCGCTGTCCGCAGAGGATACTGCTACACCGATTGGCCTGGCTGCTGGTTTTCACTCCCGGCGCTACGCCGTCGATCAACGATCGCCAACACATGTCATGAGGTACAGGAATGATGGGCGCAACCAAGACCTTTGAACTGCTCGATCAGGGACAAGCTGGTGCTATCGATCGTGAATTCAGAACCATGCTGGCGCAGGCCAGCCTGGGAATGTCGCCACTGGAGCTTGCACTGGCTACTGCCGACTGGATTTCGCACCTGTCGATTTCACCGGGCAAACGTCTGCTCCTGATGCAGAGCTTTGTCACCAAATTGCAACAGCTTGGCATCTACAGCGCCAAGTCGCTGTTCAACAAAACGGCCGAGGGACCGGCATCCGGGATTGAGCGGCGTATGAGCGGCGAAGCATGGCAGAAGTGGCCATTCAAGGTGTTTGCCCAGGCCCACCAGGTGAGTAAGGACTGGTGGAAAGAAGCGACTATCGGTGTGGAGGGCGTGCGCTCTGAAAACGAGATACTGGTTCACTC
>JAHEGP010000230.1 GCA_024645065.1 Cellvibrionales bacterium
CATGCCTGAGCTGTTAACGACGATTTCCCCCGGGCTGTTGCCACTGCTTGTTCGCCCGCGCTGGTTGGTGGGGTATTCGGGGGGGCTTGATTCCACCGTTCTACTCCATCTACTGAATCGTTTTTTGCAGCAACACCGCGAGCCCCCCGCACTACTGGCGATCCATATCCATCATGGCCTGAGTCCTGATGCCCAAACCTGGCAGCAGCACTGTGAGACATTCTGTAAGCACCAGGGCATTGCCCTTGCGTGCCGGAGCATTGTATTGCCGCCGAATCAGCCGGAGGGGCTCGAGGCAGCGGCGCGCAGGGCTCGCTATGATGCCATCGACGGCCTGCGCCAGCCCGACGATGTCCTGTTCCTCGGTCATCACCTCGACGATCAACTTGAAACCCTGGTGCTCAACCTGTTTCGCAGCCGGGGTATTGCCGGGCTGGCGGGGATGGCGGCTCAATCCCATCCAGCGGCGTTGCGCGTACGACCGCTGTTGGCTTGCACTCGCGCCGAGCTGAGGGATTATGCTTGCCAGAACGAACTGCACTGGGTTGAGGACGAATCCAACCGGGATGTGCGATTTTCCCGCAGCTTTGTGCGCCACCGCCTGTTGCCCACCGCGGCCGTGCATTGGCCCGACTATTCCAGTCGGCTGGCTGCGACAATGCGTGATTTACATCACGCCAGTGAGCTATTGGACGAGGTCGCCGCAGCTGATCTGGCCGCAGCCGGCGGGACTGATCGATGGGGGCGGTTCCTCGATGCAGGGGTACTGGCGGATATCTCCGAAGTCAGGGCGCGCAATCTGCTGCGGCTGTGGCTGCACCGCTGTAACGTGCCGATGCTGCGCCAGCGCCAGTGGCGGGTATTTTCTACCGACCTGCTGGCAAGCACCGGGTCGGGGGTAATGGCGCTGCGGGGAGGCAGTCTCAGGCGGTTTCGACAGGCAATCTATTTTGTCCCCGGGGTCGAACTGGCCGAACCGCCAACCGGGTCGTCGTGGGACGGCTATGAACGAGTCGGATTGGGGCCGGCAGGCGCGTTGCGCTGGTCACCGGGCCATGATCGTGGGCTTGACCCGCAGCGTGAATATCGCGTGGCCTTTCGAACCGGTGGCGAGGTATTCCAACCTTCGGGGTCGCGCCACAGCAAGAGCCTGAAACGGTTTTTGCAGGAACAGGGGGTGCCGCCCTGGTGGCGTAACCGGGTGCCGCTGTTACTGTGCAATGGCCAACTCGCCGCAGTAGCCGACCTGGCGATAGCGGCGTGTTTCGTATGCTCCGGCGCGACCAGCGCCGCGCAACTGGTTTGGGAGCCTCAAGGCAACCCTGGCGCAGGCTGAATGGTATTGAGCGCCCGGGGGCTTTCTGCTAACCTGTCCGCCCATCTCGAAACCGGTCTGGCAGGCGACACCCGCTCGCCGCGGCCATCCTTAAATCTGAATCTATGACAGATAGGCGTTGCATGCCCCGTTATGTTTTTGTTACCGGCGGAGTAGTGTCCTCTCTTGGCAAGGGCATCGCCTCTGCCTCGCTGGGCGCTATCCTGGAAGCGCGGGGCCTTGTGGTTACCCTGCTCAAGCTCGACCCCTACATCAATGTGGACCCGGGCACCATGAGCCCATTCCAGCACGGTGAGGTTTTTGTCACCAGGGACGGGGCCGAAACCGACCTTGACCTCGGTCACTACGAACGTTTTGTCCGTACCACCATGAGCCGGCGCAATAACTTCACCACCGGACGCGTCTATGAGACGGTGTTGCGCAAGGAACGCCGCGGCGATTTTCTCGGCGGCACAGTTCAGGTAATCCCTCATATCACAGACGAGATCAAGCGCCGAATCGTGGAAGGAGCCGGCGACGCTGACATCGCCCTGGTAGAGATCGGTGGTACTGTCGGGGATATCGAGTCGCAGCCCTTTCTCGAAGCCATTCGACAGATGCGGATGGAGCTCGGCAGTCGCCATACGCTGTTTATTCACCTGACGCTGGTACCTTATATTGCCACCAGCGGCGAAACCAAGACCAAGCCAACCCAGCACTCGGTCAAGGAGTTGCGCTCCATCGGCCTGCAGCCGGATATCCTGATTTGTCGCTCCGAGCATGAAATTGACATGAGCTCGCGCAACAAGATCGCACTGTTTACCAACGTCGAGCCAAAAGCGGTCATCCCGCTGCCAGATGTTTCGTCGATCTATACCATACCCGGCATCCTTAACGCCGAAGGGCTGGATGACATAGTGGTCGAAAAACTTGGTCTGGAATGTCCACCGGCTGACTTGCATGAATGGCAGGAAGTGGTCGCCAACGAGGCCGAGCCGCAACAGGAAGTCACCATCGCGATGGTTGGCAAATACATGGAATTGCTGGATGCCTACAAGTCACTGGTAGAGGCCTTGCGCCACGCCGGGATCAAGACCCGCACCCGGGTCAACCTGGCGTTTATTGATTCGGAGGATATCGAACGCGATGGCAGCCAGCTGCTCAAGGACGTGCAAGGGATACTGGTCCCCGGCGGCTTTGGTGCCCGGGGCGTGGAGGGCAAGATCGCAACGGTGCGATATGCCCGCGAGAACAATATACCCTATCTGGGGATTTGCCTGGGGATGCAATTGGCTGTCATAGAGTTTGCGCGCAATGTTGCGGGCATGGGCAGGGCTAACAGTACAGAGTTCGACAAACATACACCTTACCCGGTAGTGGGTCTGATTACCGAGTGGATCAATCAGGATGGTTCGGCCGAGAAGCGCAGTGAGGCCTCCGACCTTGGCGGCACAATGCGCCTGGGTGGCCAGGAATGTCGCCTGGTGCCAGGGTCACTGGCTCGCCAGATCTATGGCCGGGAACTTATCGTCGAGCGCCATCGCCATCGTTACGAGGTCAACAACAACCTGGTTGATCAATTGCAGCAGGCGGGCCTGCGGGTTGGCGGCTGGTCAACTGACGACGCCCTGGTCGAAGTGGTGGAAATTCCCGACCACCCCTGGTTCGTCGCATGTCAGTTTCACCCCGAGTTCACCTCCACCCCACGCGATGGCCATCCATTGTTTACAGGCTTTATCAATGCGGCCGCCAAACAGCTTGCCGCGGAACTCGCTACTGAAAAAGCGGCCGCAGGTGCCAGGCAATGAGCTTGCCTGTCGTGCAGATAGGCAATGTGGAAATGGGCAATTCGCTACCCTTCGTATTGCTGGGCGGGATGAATGTTCTCGAGTCCAGGGATATGGCACTGCGGGTGGCCGAGCGTTATGTCGAGGTGTGCCAGCGGCTGGCGATTCCCTATGTCTTCAAAGCATCTTTTGACAAGGCTAACCGTTCCTCTATCAAGTCTTTTCGCGGGCCAGGTATGGATGCAGGCCTTGAAATTTTCGCCGAGGTAAAGCGCCAGTTTGATGTTCCGGTCATAACAGACGTCCATGAGCCTCACCAGGCAGCGCCGGTGGCCGAGGTGGTCGATATCCTCCAGTTGCCGGCTTTCCTGTCGCGCCAGACCGACCTGGTGGTCGCCATGGCTGAGACCGGGAAGCCGATCAACATAAAGAAGGCACAGTTCCTGGCGCCCGCGGAGATGAAGCATATTCTTTACAAGTTTGAGCAGGCGGGTAACCGGCAATTGATGTTGTGTGAGCGCGGCTCCAGTTTCGGCTATAACAATCTGGTAGTGGATATGCTGGGCTTCGGGATTATGAAGCGCCTGGGTTGTCCCGTGGTGTTCGATGTGACCCACTCGCTGCAAATGCCCGGCGGACGCTCGGATTCTGCCGGCGGCCGCAGGGCGCAGGTGGTTGAGCTTGCCAAGGCCGGTATGAGCCAGTCACTGGCCGGTCTTTTCCTCGAGGCGCACCCCGACCCCGACAGTGCACTGTGTGATGGACCCTGCGCCTTGCCGCTGGCAAAGCTGGAAGACTTCCTGCAGCAGGTACAAGCTATCGATCAGCTGGTGAAGGCACAACCGCCACTGGACATCGACTAGAGCCGGTCGGCGTAAAAAACCCGCACTATAATCAAGCTGTTCACAGGGTAGACGCTCGTGCTGCAGTCCGGGTCTGCAGTCGGGTAATGTACAGGATCAAAAATTTGCGCCGGAGCCCCTGGCCCGTGCTACAAGTAATGGAGCTTAAAAATGGGATCAATTGTTGCAGTAACCGCACTTGAAGTTCTCGACTCAAGGGGTAACCCCACGGTGGAGGCCGAAGTTGTGCTTGATTCTGGCGCGCGGGGTAGCGCTTGCGCGCCCTCCGGGGCGTCAACCGGTTCCCGGGAAGCGTTGGAGCTGCGCGATGGCGACAAGGCCCGGTATCTGGGCAAGGGTGTTCTGAAGGCCGTGGCGAATATCAACGATATCATTGGACCGATGTTGATCGGGCGCGATGCACTCCAGCAACGCGCCATCGATCAGGCGATGATTGATGCTGACGGCACCGAGAACAAGGAAAAACTGGGAGCCAATGCAATTTTGGCGGTGTCGCTGGCGGTGGCGCGGGCGGCTGCGGTGGACAGGGGAGTGCCGTTGTACCAGCACATTGCCAATATCAACGGCACGCCTGGCAAGTACTCTATGCCGGTACCCATGATGAACATTCTCAATGGAGGCGAACACGCCGACAACAATGTCGACATTCAGGAGTTTATGGTTCAGCCGGTGGGCGCACAGACCTTCGCCGAAGCATTGCGCTGCGGCGCCGAGATATTCCATGCGCTCAAGGGCGAGTTGCATCAGCGAGGCCTGAGTACATCGGTGGGAGACGAAGGCGGTTTTGCGCCGAACCTGCCATCGAACGAATCGGCTCTGGAAGTCATCGCCGTGGCGGTTGCGGCCGCCGGCTACAAACTGGGTGAGGATGTAACCCTGGCCCTCGATTGTGCCTCCTCGGAATTCTACCAGGACAAGCGCTATGAATTGTCTGGCGAGGGC
>JAHEGP010000231.1:0-3112 GCA_024645065.1 Cellvibrionales bacterium
CTTGCGATATTCGATATGGTCATAGGCCAGCCCGCGGTGTGTGATTTTTATGGCTTATTTTTACCCAAACTTGCGCCACCGTCGTGCGGGGGCTGTCTAGAACCCCCGGCACGCACAAGTCTTGCGGTCTTGAGCTGCGTCGAAATGGTAGCAGGTATGCGGCCACAATCCTACGGCGACCCAGCTTTGCCTAGCTATCTATGCCGCGCTTGCTCAGCAGTTGCGCAAGGGCGTTTCTGAGTTTGGCAGGATTAACCGGTTTATGCATCAAGGCATAGCCGCTGATATGGGCGTCTTTAATTCGTTCCGGTGCAGTGTCGCCGGTTATCAATAACCCTGCTACCTTACGGCCCATGATAGCGTTGATACGCTGTAACACCTGGACACCGGTAAGGTTCTCGCGCAGGCGATAGTCACAGATTGCCAGGTCGGGGGCAAAACCATTGCCTAGCAGCAACGCTGCCTGCTCCAGGTTGAAGGCGGTTTTCACCGTGATCCCCCAGCGCGCCAGCAATTCTTTCATCGCCGCAGTAATCCGGATGTCGTCGTCAACCACCAGCACTGAAGTTCCCGCCAGCAAGCCGGGATGCAGCGGAACAGGCGGATTGATGGCATAGATTTTTTCAGTAGTTGGCGAGACCCGTTCCACTAGCAACGAAAACGTCGTGCCTTCGCCAGGCTTCGACTCCAGGCCAAGGTCGTGACCCAATAAGGCGCAAAGTCGCCTCACGATTGCCAGCCCAAGCCCGAGTCCTTTGTCATGGTCGCGTTCGGGATTCTGCAACTGGTGAAACTCGGAAAAGATATTCCCCAGTTCGTGCTGCGGTATGCCAGGTCCGGTATCGCAGATGGATATCTCGATCGCGGTGGGTCTCGGGCCGCAGCTTATACTCACGCCTCCCTGCCTGGTATGCACGATCGCATTGGTTATCAGGTTGCGTAATATCCGGCTAAGCAATAGGGGGTCCGATCGTACCAGGGCTGGCGTGCTCGAGACCTCAAAGCGCAGCTTCCGGGCTTGCGCCAGCGGCTGGAACTCGTCTTTCAGTCGCTCCAGTACCTGCTCGATTGCAAACACATGCCGGTTGACTTCGACCACACCTGCATCCAGCCTGGAGACGTCAAGCAGCGCCGAAAACAGCTTTTCCATCGACTGCTGGGAGTTGTCCAACTGGCGGATAATTGCCAACGACTCCGGATCCTGCAGGCTGTTCTCCAGCGCATGCAGTAACAGGCCCATGGCGTGCAGCGGCTGGCGAAGGTCGTGGCTGGCCGCGGCGAGGAACTTCGATTTCGAGATGTTAGCGGCTTCGGCGAGGGTTTGGGCGCTCTTCGCTTCTTCGCGCTGCTGCCTCAACTCGGTGACCAGCCTGTCATTGCTTTGCCGCAGTCGTCTCGAATGGTCTTTTGCTCGCTGGATGCTCCTGCCAAGGAAAAGAATGATTACGAGATAGAGTAGCAGTGCGGCTGCTGAGCCGAATGGCATGGCGTCGTTGTAGAGTAGCTGTCCGACGCCAACCGGCATCAGTGCGCCAAGCGTGAATGTGACAAATGCCGGCCAATGGTGTGCCAGTGCAACCAGCGACCACGCAGTAACGGAGGCTATCAGCAATACTCCCGGTAGCTGTTGCATCGCGGTGAGCCGGGCGCAACACCAGTAACCGGCCAGTCCCCATAATACGCCATGGAGCCCCGCGGCCAGGGTTAGCCATTGGCTGGTGGTGGCGGAGGAATTCGGATCCGGGTAATGCCGGTTGGTATAGGCACGTAGCGACAGGACGGAAGCCGCCAGGATCAGCCAGCTTATGAGCCCGGGGAGCGGTACCAAGCGCCAGTAGATCGACAGGGCGATCAGTAACGAAACCGCATGAAAAACCGCGTCGTAATTGGCATACTGGGGCGGCAACGCCAGCTGCAAGCCCGGTGTCTCCATAGCTTCGGCCGTGCGGCTGTGAGCGGCGCGGAAAGAGTCGATTGTCACATCAAGCAGGTTCGTGTCGAATAACGCCCAGAGTAAGGCCCATGCAGCATCAAGCTAGCGGCAAAGTACCGCGTCAGGCGTCCACAATGGATTTAAGGCTCTAACTATGAACGTTTTGGTGGTGGATGACCACAGGCTTTTTCTCGATGGCTTGCGCTATACCCTGAACAAGCTGGACGACGGTATCGACGTGAGCATATTGTCCTCGTTTGCAGAGGCAGAACTCATGCTACCCCAAGCCGAGCAATATGACCTGATCCTGCTGGATCTCAATATCGATGGCGGAGACGGGGTGGCATTGATGATCAAGCTGCGCGAGCTGGGAATCTTTACTCCCGTCGTCGCAGTATCCGCAACCGACGACCTGCACCATATTCAGTCTGCGCTGGAGGCTGGCGCGTCAGGTTTTGTTCCCAAGGCAATGGATGCCGAGCGCATGATAGAGGGCCTGCGGCAAGTACTCTCGGGCGACCTGTTCGTTCCGCTGGACATCCAGCACCGCATAACCGCTGCCAGGCGACACCAACAGCAGATTGAACGCCAGTTGACCAAAAAGCAGAAAACCGTGCTGGAATTGTTGTGCGAGGGACTCTCCAATAAGCAGATTGCCGAGCACCTGTTCCTGACAGAGCACACGGTCAAATCTCATTTACTGACACTGTACCAAAAGCTGGGGGTCAAAAATCGCACCGAATGTGTACTGGTGTCGCAGCAAAACAATCTGGTGAGCAAGCGCCTGGCGACCTAGTTCAACCTGGCAGCCGGCATCTTGCGCGCCTGCCCGGCCTTAACCTGGGTTGTGTCCAGTGCGTTGGCGCTGGCTGCGAGCCAAATGCGCACTCGCGGGGGTTAATGCCCTAATCGCCACTCGGTGAGCCCGCAGGGCCGGATGCGGGTAGTAAGCCCTTTATCGCGTCGCTATTGGGAAACCAGGTCAGGGCCTCGGTTTGCAGTGCTGCGGCCTGTTCCGGTTCGCCACTGCCAAGGTACTGCTGAATGGCGCCGACATATAGCTGGTGCACCCGGTGCAGGCTGGCATCGATGTCCGGACTGTCGGGGTCAATGAGCAAATCCTCGAGATAGGTCCTCACGGCCGCCTGGTATTCGCCCTGCTCCTCATGGCTTTTACCG
>JAHEGP010000231.1:3122-4904 GCA_024645065.1 Cellvibrionales bacterium
CAGCAGCTCCGTAACACCACCGCTTGCGGAGCCTAGCTGCGCATCCGGGTCGATACTGCGCGCAGAATCCATTGCCCGTTTGGCCTTTTGAAAGTTACCCTTATCGGTTTCCACCCGGGCGACCTCCAGGTACTGGGCCAGCAACAGCGCCAGCATCGTTTCGGCATCGCTATTCCCGGGCTCGCGCTCCTGCACCTGCTGTAACGCGTCCAGTGCTGCATTCCTTGAAGCGGCGGTATTGAGCTGCAGATCTGCCTCTGCCTGCGATAGCAGCGACGCTATCGACAGGGTTTGCAGCGGCAAACTGGCGGTTTCACCCGTCATCGCTGGTGGGGTCGCAAGCTCCGTCGGCTGTTCCGGGACCTTGTCTTCTTGCCCGGCTGCGTCGGTACTCCTGGCCGGGGCTTCGCCCGCTTGCGCCGACTCCTGGCCGCTGTCTTGCTGTTGCAATTGTTGCGCGGCGATTGCCGCTTCCAGTTTCGCATTGACAGCGTTGGCGAGGTCTTCCCTGGCGCTGAGCAAAAAGCTGTCGGTGGGATTGATCAACGCTGCCCTGCCCAGCTCCTGCTGGGCCAGGTCGAGCTCTCCCTGGGCCATATACTGCTTCGCGCGCTCGACGGTGTTGACCAGCAGCAGGTCCAGGCCCGCTGCGGCGCTGGGATTATCCGGGTCGAGCTCGCGAACCTTTTGGTAGAAGTCAAATGCGCTGTTGGTCCTTGGCTCAAAAAGTTGTCCCGAGTTGGACGCGGCCCTGGCTTTTTCCAGCAGTAAGTCGATTTTTTGCAGTTTGTCGTCGTTGGTCGCGGGAGCAGGTGCAACACTGGGTGCCAGATTCGGTTCGCTGCCTGAGGGTTGATCCTGCAGCGCCAACCAGGCGGCAGCCCCCGCGCCTGCCACAATGGCGATACCCGCCATCAGCCACAGAGGGGCGCGGGAGCCTTGCTTTTGAGCTGGCAGCGGTTCGCCCTCTACCGACGCTGGTGGCGGCGCAGATGGCTGATGAGGCGCAGAAGGCCTTTGGGGTGGGATCGGGGGCGAAATTGCCACGGTTGGCGTGTCCTCGCCGTTTTTGCTACTGCGGGTGTCACTCTTCGGGGGCTGGAATACAGTGGATCCACCGGCATTGCCAGTGCTGGCTGCGGCGGCAACTTCGGCCGGTGTTATCGGCGTTTCCGTTGCCGGCGTTTCGATAATCGGTATTTCGCCGCTGGGTAAAGTTTCAGGAGGGGGCTCCGTGGGCTTGTCCGCTGGTTTCACCGCTTGCCACGCCTTTAACGGCGTATGCCGATTAGCGCTCATCGCAGGAGTCGGCATGCGCGGCGGTGCTTCGCCGGGCCTGGCGATCACGGTCTGATCCAGGGGGTCGCCCAGCAACAACTCCAGCGCCGCGGCCATTTCAGCGCCCGTCTGAAAACGCTCATCCCGATTCTTGGCCAGTGCCTTGTTAAAAAACGGTTGGAATCGCGCCAGCGCCGGAGGGAGTTCGGGAATCGGGTCCAGCAGGTGCTTAAGTGCTGTGCTGATCGACGACTCTGATTTGTAGGGCAGGTCCTTGGTGATCATTTCGTAGCAGACAATGGCGAGGCTGTACAAATCGGAGCGGCCGTCCAGGGGCAGCCCCTGGGCCTGCTCCGGGCTCATGTAGCTGGGGGTGCCAACGACACTGCCGGTCATCGTCATCTGGGTGTTTGACTCGGCGGCCTTGGCGATACCGAAGTCGGCCAGCACATAGGTACCGTTGTCGCGGATGAGGATATTGCTGGGTTTGATATCCCGATGGAC